>NZ_JBFRGE010000056.1:0-44816 GCF_052115185.1 Paenibacillus sp. 2TAB19
GCGAAATATTAACGGTGCGCTGCCGCCTTGGCAATTGGACCCTCAGCATGCGCTGGAATATGGCGAGGCTCAGCTCGGCCACCGGTTTCTAGAGGCCGTTCCGATCAAGTCGCTGATTGGTGAAGCGGAAGGCACGGCCTATATTTTGCCCTATGCGGTAAGTCTGCAAGCAGAGAAGAAGCATAAAGTATATGTGAAACGGATGCTGCTCTCCGATCAGATGAGTCAAATATTGCCCGAATGGGCTTTTTTCGTCACATGCATCGTGAATGTGGGAGGGCTGAAGCCTACCGCATCGCGGGAGTCGTTTATTGAGAACGAGCTGTTCTATACCGTCCGAGATGAGCTGGGACAATGTCTGAAGCGCCATCTGATGATGCTGGCTCTGACTGATCCCGATTTGTTCGAGAAAATCGTGAAGATTCATTACGTTTCGCTGAAGGCTTTGGCTGTAGAGGATAACGAGTTGTACCAGCTGTTCATTCGCCATCTCTCGTTCGAGACGCCTTACGGCATGATGCGCATGGGAGATATTTTGCAACACAGCTCCAATATCGTTGTTTCGTCGACTTTAGACGAGTTCCGTCAAGTGGTTCGCGTGGCGAAGGCGCAGAACGTAATGGTCATTAATGGCGGCTACGTGCATGACTTTGAACTTGTGCGCAAGCTGGAGGAGTATGACGAGAAGATCCAGGTAGGGGTCCTTGATCCGATTAACTTCTCTAATCTGTTCCAAGATTTAACGGCGCTTGAGCTTCGCTTAGCTTCGCCCTTCCTAGCGCTTGCGGACAAGCTTCTAGAGCGATTCCAATGCCGCAGCGCGGTGAAGCGGTTCGAGCCCAAAGAGCTTGCCGTTCTATATAATACGAATGAAGAATTCAACTTCTTGCGCATGGCGGAGCAGACGAGAGCCGAGTCGAATGAGCTGTTCGACAGTGTTCTAGATGTTGTCATTCATCAAATCCACGATGTGCCTTATGCAAGGCTTTGCTTTAATTACAATAATCCGATCGTGCAGCAGGCCATTACATGCGGCAACCCGGAGATGCAGAGGCTAAGTATCGAGACGTTGTATACCCAGTCGCTGCTGCTAGGGCATTATCCAATGAGCTCGGAGGAGATGCAACTGATGAACGAGTCATTCATGCGTTCTCTCTCGATCGGACTTGGTCAGGCAGGTGGCCATCAGGGATGAAGCAACGATACGATGAGCTGCGCAATGAGGCTTGGAGCCTGCCGGACGGCAAGCAGAAGGTGACGGTGCTGGAAGAGGCTGTTCGCATCGCCGATCTGTACATGTCGAAGGAAGAAGCTTATCACGCTAGAATGACGTATTCGGAGGCGGCGTTAGTGTCTGGCTTCGAGGAACGCTTCATCGTCTCCTTCGCCTGGTGCTTATCGCAATTCGAGAAACAGCCGGATCTATACGACAGTCACCAGATCATTTGGCATTACAAGTGGCTGGTCGGCATCATATGGCGGTTTCCGCAATTTGGAGCTGCTCAGATCGAAAACATCTTTGATGATTTTAAACGAAAATGCCTACAATACGGACACAGCCTGCGGCCTTATTATTCGAAAATTCATCTTTATGCGCTAGCGGGCGGGCATGCCGAGCTTGCCCAAACATATTATGAGCAGTGGAAAAAAGCGCCATATGACCAAATGTCCGATTGCCGGGCTTGCGAGCAAAATTTATTCGGCTACTTCCACTTAGCATCCGGTCGTTATAAGAGGGGGCTTCAGACATTGAAGCCGATATTAAGCGGCAAGATGTCCTGCCGTTCGATCCCGCAAAATACGTACAGCCATGTCCTCATGCCGCTGCTTGAGACCGATCAGCAGGAAGAGGCGGCCAAGCTTGCACGCAAAGGCGCGGGGATGCTGAAAGGCCCCGGCTACTTAGAAGAATACGGCAGACTGATCGGTTATTATTCTGCAACGGACTTGAACAAAGCGGCTAAACTGTTGGAGAGCACAGCCGAATATGTATTGAGCAACAAAACAGACTGGAATCGATTCCAATATTTGATCGGGGCCAGTGCGTTCTTTACGCTGTGGAATGAGAAGAAGCGGAGAAGGAAGCTGGTTGTTCACAATTCTTTCACAAGCGAATGGGTAGAAGCCGAAAGTGAAAGGCTGGCAAGGGCTTTCGATGCTCGCAACGGCAATGATTATTGTCAGGGCCAGCTTGCGCAAAAGATAAATCAAGTTTGGAAGCGTCGTACTCATTGATCGGACTGTTGACGACAATCGAATGGTAGTGGTTCAATTGTAATAACGACAGCAGAGAGGGTAATGATTCGATATGTTGAAACAATTTTTGAAAGCTTCACGAATTCGCGTAATTCCGGTCATGCTCATACCAATCGTTATGGGATCGTTGGCTGCTTATGTATGGGATGGCGTGTTCGATGTATGGCTCTTCTTATTGACCTTGATTGGCGCGGCATGCGCGCATCTGTTCTCCAATATGATCAATGATCTATGGGATTACTACAATGGGACGGATGAGGCTGCTCATGCTAACAAGGATGCCATCTCGACGAACTCGGGTTATTTGACCAACGGTACATGGAGCGTCAAAAAGTTCGCTTTCGTCACTTGGCTGCTGTTCTTTATTGCAGCGGTGTGCGGTATCATTCTTAGTATTTACAGCGGCTGGGAAGTTATGGTGTTCGCCGTTCTTGGCGCGCTGCTGGCCTACTTCTATGTAGCGCCGCCGATTCGCTTCGGTTATCGCGGCAAAGGCTACAGCGAGCTTGCTATTCTTTTTTCATTCGGTATTTTGCCGGTAGTCGGCTCGTACTATGTACAGACGCTGCTGCTCGATACGCGGGCGTTGCTGCTGTCGCTGCCGATCGGCTTCTTGACGACGCTCATCTTGTTCAACCATCACTTCCTGCATTGGCAGGCTGATCGCGAAGCCGGCAAACGGACGCTAGTTGTCGTTTGGGGCGAGCGCAAAGCGCTGCTTTTCTCGCAGGTGCTTATGTATTTGGCTTATTGTGCGCTCGCAATATGCGTCATTCAAGAAGCGCTTCCTGTTTATRCTCTGCTGGGCATTCTAACGGCTATTCCGCTTTATTTCGTATACGGTAAGCTGGGAACTCGCAATGAATCGAAGGCGTATTTGCCATTAATGGGCGGCTCTTTGAATGCAACTATGCAATGCGGCGTTATTATGATCGTTTCGTTATTCATTCAAGGCATCATCCAATAATATCATTACACAACGAAGAAAGAGGTACACATCATGGACAAGCAATGGGTATTAGGCGACTTTCATACGATTCTAAACGAAGGCGAAGTTTGGAAAATGGGCGGTTTTCCATTGCCTGACGGCAGCTTTTGGCAATATCGCGAGCCTGACGCGGTAGTTATCGTCCGCAATGGACTGCTCTATGTACGGGCACCGCTCAGCCGAAGCCATGACCGTATCCAAATTCTGGACAACGCCAAGCATATGTATTACTCGGCAGAACCGGTTATCGTGCCGGAGGGCGGAGAGATCAGCTTCGAGCTTCAAATACGAGCACGCGCGCAAAATACGGCTAAGGACGATCTGTACGACGGCTTCGTATCCTTGAACCTGCTCGATTTCACAACAGGCGGGGCGCTTGATTTCTTCGCATCGCCGGACAAGTATGCAAGCGTGTATGCCGTATTGCCGTTTCCAGGTGTGAAGGTGCCCGAGACCGATCAGACGCGGTATTTCTGCGTATTTAAAGAAGATACCGACTTCGATGCCGGACAGTTCAATACGTATAAGATCGTATACAACCAAGCCAAGGACGAAGTCGTGTTTTATGTAAACGGCAGAGAAGTGCGCCGCGAGCAGAACGTTCCGGTTAAGTTCAATCAATTCGTAGTCGCGCTCGGGATTATGACCGAGAAAGATCTCACGCCTGAAGGCAGTGTCTCCGTGCACGGCCAGACGGTTATCGGAGAATGGTCGCCGGTAACGATCGAGATCAGTTCATAGTATCAGATACGCAAAGGAGCTAACGCATGCTGTTCGTTCTAATCGMATTATGGGCCATAGCGGCCATCTTATGGTTATCCGATCGCCGCTCGGACATTAATCGTCGATTAGGCGCCGTTGCATTCAGCGGCGGCGCAGGTGCGCTGGCGGCCGTTCTTGATTTAAGCTGGATTCCGGCGGCGACAGAGGCTGGAATGAGCATCAGCGGCCAGCAGATGCTCTATTACGTGCAGGCCGTATCGTCCTTGACGTCTTATTACGGTCTGCCGTATTTTTTCCTATTATTCGCAATAGCCTATCATCGCATTCGWATGCCTCTCGCTTTATATAAGCTGGTGCAATGGCTCCTTGCACTCCCCATTTTGTGCTGTATCCTATTCACGCCGTTTTACAACGAAATGTATCCGATTACGTTCAAGCTAGTTGTATGGTGGGCCGTTCCGTATATCTTGTTCGGAACAGTGCTCATATTGCTGAAGCGTCAGCCTTACGCGGCTTTGTCCAGAAAGCACTGGATCGTATGTTCGGCTGTATTGCCGCCCGTCTTGTTCAGCATGGTGATGAATTATGTGCTTCCAAGTATGGGGATGCTTCGAATGTGGGTATATAATACATGGTTCGTAGGATTAGGCGCGACCGTATTTGTCGTAGGTTTGTTCACTTACGGCTTTATGGGAGTGAGAGTGCTGATTGACCGGCGAAGATTCGATACGACGTATCGTGCAGTCACTTCAGGCACGGCGATCTTGAACCATGCAATCAAGAACGATGCTGCAAAGATGCGATTGTTCTCCGAGAAAATGAAGGCGTATGCAATCGAGACGAATCAAGCGGAGCTGCTGGCAGATATTGAGACGGTGCTGTCAGCGTCGAAGCATATGCAGGATATGGTAGGAAGAGTGCATCGGCGTACGGAGGACTTGACGTTAAAGCCTCAGCGGGAGCAGATCGCGGATGTTGTGATCCGAACGGTGAAGCCCATTGAGGCGCTCTATCCCCGTGCGAGCTTCCAGCTTGCGCTTGCGGAAGGTTGGAACGCAATGATCGATTCGGCTCAGATTGGCGAAGCGCTTGGCAACCTTGTTGTAAATGGGGTGGAGGCAATGAAGGGCGAGGGCGAACTGCGCATTACATTAAGCGAGCAGAAACGCGAGCTTGTCATTGAAGTCCGTGATTCAGGTGCGGGAATGGACAAAAGCCAAATAGCCAAAGCGTTTGAACCTTTCTATACAACGAAAGCCGGCAGCGGTTCGAACTTCGGATTAGGTTTGCCATATGCGTTCCAAGTGATGCGAAAGCATAGGGGAGCGCTTCATGTGATGAGCAGACCGGGGCAAGGCACATCGGTGCTTATGGCGTTTCCTAAGAAAGCGATTCAGGCAGCGAAGACAGAATCGCTCATGAAGAAGGGGGCGGAAGCTCATGCCGTCGATTAAAGTATGGATAATAGAAGATGATCTGGATTGGCTTCGAGGTTTGACGGCCTTCTTGAACAAAGAGCAGGATATCGAGGTCGTATGGACCGAATCCGATCCGCAGCAAGCTCGTCAAATGATTCAGTCACAGACGATGGATGCCGCAGATGTGATCTTGATGGATATTATGATGGAAGGGCGGCCTGAAGGAATTGAGCTTGCCGACGAGGCTAGCAGGCGAACAGGGGCCCGCGTCATCATGCTGACATCCATGGAAGAGAAGGAACTCATCTTTCGATCATTCCAAGCTGGCGCGATCGATTATCAGATCAAATCGGACTTTGAGACGTTGCCGGCAGCTGTTAGGGCAGCTTACGCGAAGCAGTCGACGATTAGCGCAGCGGCAGCCGAGCAGATGCGGGAGGAATTCCGAAGGCTGAAGCTTGTCGAGCGTGAGTTCGAGGTGAAGAAGGTCGAAGATTTGATTACACCTTCGGAGATGCAGCTCCTGAATTTGATCGACCAAGGTTATTCGCAGACACAGATCGCCGATAAGCTCTTCGTGTCGCTGCGAACAGTAAAAAATCACGTCAACCATATATTAAAGAAGCTGCACCTGCCCGGATCGAAGGAAGCGGCGAAGAAAGTAAAGGATTTAGGGCTGTTAAATAAGGAGGATGGTACCAAATAAACTTGGTACTATTTTTTTTGCCCTAATATTGCAAAAATAAGGAAAGAAGTACAAAGTTGAGATCCGTAAAGGGAAGGATCGTGTGCCATGTCGTTCGAAATGTTTACCACCGCGCACTACGCTGCGTTGCTGTCGGCGATTATTGTCTTCGCAAGCATCTTCTTGATGCGCAAGAAGCTTCGCGTGCCTGCTGTTAACCGATATTTCCGCATCGCGTTGGCAGTGGTGCTTATAAGCTGTGAAKTCGCGCTCCAGGCTTCTTACATCATCGAAGACGAGTGGTCATTCGGATCGCTTCCGCTTCAGCTGTGCAGTATTACGCTTCTTATTTCGGCCGTGCTGCTCTTGACCGGCAGCAAACGGTTGTATGACATTGTCATTTTCCTTGGGATCCTGGGAGCGATGCAAGCGTTAATAACGCCGAATCTCGATTGGGGTTTCCCGCACTTTAGGTACTTCCATTTCTTCATTGCGCATATTGGCATCATTGCCGCTGGATTGTTTATCCTTGTCATTGAACGATACAAGCCGACATATAAGTCCGTCTTGCGCGCATGGGTCTGGCTGCACGTATTGGCGATTCCGGCGGCGTTAACGAATTATTTGACGGGCTATACGAACTTTATGTTTTTGGCGCGTAAGCCTGGAACGGCATCATTGCTGGATATGCTTGCGCCATGGCCTTGGTATATTTTGCAACTGGAGGTCGTTGTTGCAATGCTGTGTGTATTGCTCTTATGGAGTGTGGCACTGGTTCGCAGGATTTATAGATTGAAAGGCATTAAAGACCGGATCTAATCCTGTGAGGAATGCCTATCCTTTCTAGACTAATGGCGAAGAGGCTGGGGAAAATAAATTGTCGTCCTAAACCATTCAACCGAAAGGCAGGAGAGGCAATGACAGCTAACACCGCAATGAATGAGACGGGGACATCGGCTGCTTTCATGGAAGCCGTAAAGCACCGTCGCAGCATTTACGGCATAAGCAAGCAATCCGATATTTCAGACGAGAAGATCGCTCAGATCGTGCAAGATGCCATTAAGCATACGCCATCTGCCTTCAACTCGCAGAGTGCGCGAATTGTTCTGCTGCTCGGGGCAAACCATGATAAGCTCTGGGATCTTACGACGAGTACGCTGCAAGGCGTCGTTCCTGCCGATAATTTCGAGCCAACCCAGCAGAAGATGGATAGCTTTAAGAACGGTTATGGCACCGTATTGTTTTTCGAGGATCAGACAGTCATTGACGGTCTTATGAAAAGCTTTCCCGCTTATGCGGAGAACTTTCCGCTATGGTCCCAGCAATCATCCGGCATGCATCAATTTGTCGTGTGGACAGCGCTCGAGAATGAAGGATTCGGAGCATCTCTCCAACATTATAATCCGCTCATTGACKATCAGGTAAAGGCGGCATGGTCCATTGCAGATTCTTGGAAGCTGGTTGCACAGCTGCCATTCGGCAAACCAACCTCACCTGCAGGAGAGAAGGAATACAAGCCGATCGAAGAGCGTGTCAAAATCTTCAAGTAATCAAGTCGCCGTTCGAAGCGTGATCGCTTTGAGCGGCGATTTTTATTTGCAACTGGCGGTTCGCTCTAAAAAGCGATACAATAAAAACCGATATAACAGACATACGTAAATATCCTTTAACATATGAAGGTACATAGCTAGGGAGGTAATTATGAGCATTGACCCACGACAGATGAAAGCTTTACTGCAGCTTCAGCTTGCTCCGAGCGTTGACTTTAAAGCGAATTCCAATCCGCTTACGAAGACGGAGACGGACGGCACACCTTCCTTATTCGATACGTTATTATCGCAATATATGAGCGGCGCGACGGAGACAGGCACAGATGTTGCTTCGACGCTTCCGACCGATCTGTTATCGCAGCTATCGTCGCTTGGCAGCCTTAGCGGTCTAAGCAGCTTATCCGAGCTTGGCCTTTCCGACAGCTTTCCGGATGCAGAATGGACGGGCTCTGGACAATATGATTCGCTAATCCAGCAAGCCTCGGCTAGATTCGGCGTCGATCCATCCTTGATCGAAGCGGTAATTAAGACCGAGTCCGGCTTCCAAAGCGATGCGGTATCTTCCTCAGGAGCGAAAGGGCTTATGCAGCTGATGGATGGAACAGCTAGAGGACTTGGCGTCGGCGACGTGTTCGACCCGGAGCAGAACATTAACGGGGGAACGAAGTATTTGTCGCTGCTTTTGGGCAAGTATAACGGCAATGAGCAAGTCGCGCTTGCCGCGTATAATGCCGGACCGGGCAGAATCGACCGTTTGGGCATCGGAACGAACGAAGAGCTTCAATTAGCTATCGACAGCTTGCCGGAAGAAACCCAACGTTATGTTGTAAAAGTGCTTCAAGCTATGCAATAATTTAATTAATTTATCCGTGGAACGATTGTGCATGCCGCAGCTTGGAGGCGGAGTCGCTCCTGCTTGAGATCACGACAGTTGCCGCATCGCTAGCTGCGAGCGGCTGTCGCTGATCTTTTTGTTTTTATTGTAGGAAGAGCGTGAGAAGGAGGGAATAACGATGCTGTATTTTGACCATTGCGCGTCTACACCGCCCTATGATGAGGTCATTCAGACGATGATGGAAGTAATGAAGGCGCATTATGCGAACCCGTCATCATTGCATCAGAGAGGCACGGCAGCGGGCAAGCTGATCGAGCGGGCACGCTCGCTTGTGTCGGAGCAATTCGGCACGCGCGGCGGCGAGTGGATATTTACTTCAGGCGGTACCGAATCGAATAATATGGCGATCAAAGGCATCGCCAAACAATATAGCGGGCGAGGCAAACATCTGATCACGACCGCAATCGAGCATGCTTCTGTGTCCGAAACCTTTGCGCAGCTTGAGCAAGAGGGCTTTAACGTTACGTACTTGCCGGTCAGCGCCAGCGGTCATGTGAGCGTGGAACAGGTCGCAGAGGCATTGACAGATGAAACGGTTCTGGTCAGTGTTATGCATGTGAATAATGAAATCGGTACAATTCAGCCAATCGAGCAGATCGGACAATGGCTGAAGCAATATCCGAAAGTATTCTTCCATGTTGATGCGGTGCAAAGCATAGGCAAGCTGCCAATTGATATTGAACAGTGGGGTATCGATCTTGTCAGCGGATCGGCGCATAAGTTCCGCGGGCCGAGAGGCGTCGGCTTGCTCTATGTAAGAAACGGAATAACGCTGTACCCGCTGCTGACAGGCGGCTCTCAGGAGGAGGGCATGCGTTCAGGAACGCAAAATGTACCGGCGATTGTCGCTGCAGCGAAAGCTCTTCGGATGACTCGTGAGACCGAATCCGTAAGACGAGCAAACATGTCGGAATTAAGAGAGCAGCTTGTATCTATCGTGGCTTCCATTCCAGAACTGAAGCTGAATGGCGGCGCGCCGCTTGCGCCGAACATCGTCCATTTCTCTTATCCCGGCATGAAGCCGGAGGTCGTCATCCATAAGCTGGAGCAGCATGGTATAATGGCTTCAACGAAGTCGGCTTGTTCGTCGAAGGACAATAAGCCAAGCCAGGTATTGCTTGCGCTTGGAGCGAGCACGGAGCATGCTTCTAGCGGCATTCGGCTCAGCTTCGGCGATGAACACCGTACCCAGGACATCGATAGTGTAGGCAAGGCGCTGCGGCAGATTGTCGCGGAGCTTAAGCCGCTCGAGAGGAGATTGACTTAAGTTTGTTATACGATCAAATTATTGTGCGCTACGGCGACTTGACGATGAAGGGGCGCAACCGCAATCAGTTCGAGAAGCGGATGCTTCAGCAGGTGAAGCAGGCATTGACGCCGTTCGAGCGCGTCTCGTACTTCAAGTCGTTCGGACGCTTGTACGTCTTGTTGAACGGCCAGCCCTATGAGCCCGTTGCAGATCGCTTGAAGGATCTGTTCGGCATTACGACGATCAGCCCGGTCGTCAGTGTACAGTCGGAGCTGGAAGCGATTCGGGCTGCTGCCTTGACGCTTATGCAATCTATAGAAAAGCCGCCAGCAACCTTCAAAGTAAGCGTGAAGCGTGCGTGGAAAGGGTTTCCCCATAGCTCCCAAGAGATGAATCATCTCGTAGGGGGCCATGTGCTGCGGGCCATTGAAGATCTGAAAGTCGACGTCCGCAAGCCTGAGGTCGAATTGAAGGTGGATATTCAGGAGGAAGGCACCTACGTCTTCTGGGAAGTGATTCAAGCAGGCGGAGGCTTCCCGTTTGCAACGAACGGAAAGGCCATGCTGCTGCTGTCAGGCGGCATCGATAGTCCCGTTGCAGGGTGGATGGCGCTGCGCAAAGGGCTGGAGATCGAAGCGGTTCACTTCCACAGCTATCCGTTCACAAGCGAGAAGGCGAAGGATAAGGTCGTTGATTTAGCAACGCGGTTGTCTTATTACAGCGGCGCGCCGCTCAAGCTTCATCTCGTTCCGTTTACCGACATTCAGACGAGGCTGGCACAGCAGAAGAGCGATAATATCATTATTACCCTTATGCGCCGCGCAATGCTTCGGATTACGGATAAGTTGGCTGAGCGGAATGGGGCCGGCGGTATCGTAACGGGTGAAAGCCTCGGTCAAGTCGCCAGCCAGACGCTTGCTAGCATGAACGTCATTGGGCGGGCAACGGAGCTGCCGCTTCTCAAGCCGCTCGTGATGATGGACAAGCAAGAAATTATTCGCGAGGCGGAGAAGATCGGCACCTTCGAGACATCGATCTTGCCTTATGAGGATTGCTGTACGCTGTTCCTGCCGAAGTCGCCAAGCACGAATCCGAATTTGCGCATCGTAGAAAAAGTCGAATCGCTCATTCCGGAGCTTGGGGACATGATTGATGCTGCCATTGAAGGGACAGAGGTGCTCGTTCTTACCCCGAGCGGCGTACAGACGGTCCATACCGAAGGCGAGGACGACTGGTTCTAACTAGCATGGCTTCTTGCACTCGGTATCTATAAGAGCGTATTGCACTTACAGATACCGAAACAAACTTCATTACGCGCTGTAAGATCAAATACGCCGTTACACACAAGCGCAAGCGCAGGCGTAACGATAAAGTCAAAGAGCCCCGCCTAATGGCGGGGCTCTTTGACTTTATTCGGGATTATTTATCGCTTTGTAGGTTTTGGATCTTTTTCCTCTGACTGCGATTCGTAAGCCAGCCTGCTCCTATAACGATTACGATAATAGCGATGATGAAAGCCCAATTAACAAGCGGATATCGCTCGAAATATTCGGCGAATGATTTCTCGTGCGTAATCATTTTGGCTGCCGTATAGGCGAGGACGCCTGAGCCAATATACACGATCCACTCGAAGCGATTAATAAGCTTAATGAACAACGTACTGCCCCATACGACGACTGGCACGCTAATGAGCAGGCCGATAATGACGAGCAGCGTATCGCCATGCGCCGCGCCGGCGACGGCGATAACATTATCGATGCCCATTGCCGCATCGGCAATAATAATTGTGCGAATCGACTGCCACAGCGTATTGCCTGCCTGAATATTATCGTGTGCATCCTCCTGAACAAGCAGCTTGTAAGCAATCCATATAAGCAGAAGCCCGCCAAGTAAATTCAGCCATGGAACGGCCAGTAATTGTACGACAAGCAATGTCGCAATAACTCGAATGCCGACTGCGCCAACAGTTCCCCAAATGACCGCCCTTCGCTGCTGCTCCTTAGGCAAATTTCTTGCTGCAAGTCCGATGACGATCGCATTGTCGCCAGCGAGGATCAGGTCAATGAAAATGATCGTGGCGAGCGCCGACCAGAAATCGACCGAGAACAGATCCATTTGACCGCCCCCTCCAACTTGTTATCTTGCTGCGGCGCCTGCCGCCTGAATTCAGCCCTGTGGAAAGTATATTCATCAATCATGGACATATTCGCCATAGCTTGTTCATACCACTGATAAGAGGGGGAATGAGCATTGGACAGCGTACTTATTTTTTTGCAGATCGTCTTGATAAATGTGTTGTTAAGCGGAGATAACGCGATTGTAATTGCGATGGCGAGCGGACAGCTGCCGCCTCATCAGCGGAAGCGGGCGATATGGTGGGGAACGCTTGCAGCCGTCGGACTGCGGATTATAATTACGCTCGTGGCCATCAAGCTGCTGCAAATTCCGTATTTGCAAGCTGCCGGAGCGATATTGCTTCTATATATTGCCGTGAAGCTGCTTGCGGACGCGGGGAGCGGGCATGACGGACATGCTGTCAAAAAGGCGGGGAATCTCGGACAAGCCGTCTGGACCATTGTCACTGCTGACTTCATTATGAGCCTTGATAATGTGCTCGCGATCGCAGCGATTGCGAATGGCGATCTCATTCTCATTCTGCTTGGCATTGCAATCAGCATCCCGATGATCATATGGGGCAGCCAAATGCTGGGCGTGCTGCTGCAGAAGTTTCCGGCACTTTCATACATTGGCGCAGCGCTGCTCGGATATGCGGCAGGCGACATGCTTATGCATGATCCGGGACTGAATAACCTGCTATTCCACGGCTCGAAGGTGCTTGCTGAGGCGATTCCGCTGCTGTGTATCCCGCTCGTAATTGCACTCGCAACCGTCAGCAGAAAGCAGTGGTAACAGGCTTTGTTGTCATTACCGTTCGGAGCCAAAGACGGCTTGAACGGTTTTTTTTGTGAACAGGTATTGTTCACACTGGTATTTTCGTCGCCGTTCCATTAAACTAGTATAGATAAAAACTGTCGTCTTTCGTCAACATCTGCGAATGACTCGTAAGGAGCGGAACGAGAATGCCTAATAACAAATATTCCGCTGGAATTATTTTGCTGTTAGCCGGGGTCGTTATTTTGTTGGGCAAATTAGGAGTATTCAGCTTTATGGGGGCTATCTTTTGGCCGCTGCTCGTCTTAATTCCGGGAGTTCTGCTGCATGTGCTTTATTTCGGCAGACTTCTACCAGCAGCTGCTCTTGTCCCAGGCGGGATGCTTGTCGTCTATGCCCTGTTGTTCGTCGTTTGCAATTTATTTGGATGGGATAATCTGAAATATTTGTGGCCGCTGTTCATTTTCGGCGTAGCAGCAGGCCTTTACGAATATTATTTGTTCGGTTCATCCAGGCAACAGGTTGTGTTCAGGGCGGCTATTGCGCTTGCAGCCGCTTCGGCCGTATTTATGGTTCTTGTATTGATGTGGAGCTGGGGAATCTATGCAATTGCTGTCGTATTGATCGGGGCAGGCGCATGGATGACGATCGGCAGAGGAAGTCGCAGGCGTTGGTAAGGTAATAAATAAAAACAAAATGGAGTGGATTACAAGTTATGCAAGCAAGAGAGAATTTACGGAATATCGCCATTATTGCCCACGTTGACCATGGTAAAACAACATTGGTCGACAAACTGCTTCAACAATCGGGTACTTTCCGCGAGCATGAAGCGGTACAAGAAAGAGCAATGGATTCCAACGATCTGGAACGTGAACGCGGTATTACGATTCTAGCGAAGAACACGGCAATCAATTACAAAGACTACCTGATCAACATCGTGGATACACCTGGACATGCCGACTTTGGCGGCGAGGTTGAGCGGATTATGAAAATGGTTGACGGCGTATTGCTCGTAGTCGACGCTTTCGAAGGCTGCATGCCGCAAACGAAGTTCGTATTGCGCAAAGCGCTTGAATCGAAGCTGACTCCGATCGTTGTCGTGAACAAGATCGACCGTCCGAATGCAAGACCTTCTGAAGTGGTTGATGAAGTGCTTGACCTGTTCATCGAGCTTGGCGCGAATGACGAGCAGCTTGAATTCCCTGTCGTATACGCATCGGCGTTGATGGGTACGTCCAGTCTTGATCCTGAGAAACAAGATGAGAACATGGAAGCGATGTACGAAACGATCGTCAGCCATATCCCATCGCCTACGGAAGACGTAGAACAACCGCTTCAATTTCTGGTAACTCTGCTCGACTACAACGAATACTTGGGACGTATTGCGATTGGCCGCGTAAACCGCGGTATTATTCGTCAAGGTCAACCGGTTGCCGTTATGACGCGCGAAGGCGGCACGAAGCAAGCAAGAATCGAGAAGCTGTTCGGCTTCCAAGGCTTGAAGCGTGTTGAGATTGCTGAAGCAGGCGCTGGCGACATCGTCGCTATCGCAGGTATCCGTGAGATCAATATCGGCGAGACGATCGCTGATCCAACGAACCCTGAGGCGCTTCCTGTTCTGAAGATCGATGAGCCAACACTCCAAATGACGTTCCTTGTTAACAACAGCCCGTTCGCGGGACGTGAAGGCAAATGGGTTACATCCCGTAAGCTTCGCGAGCGTCTGTTCAAGGAGCTTGAGACGGACGTAGCGCTTCGCGTTRAAGAAACAGACAGCCCGGACGCGTTCATCGTATCCGGTCGCGGCGAGCTTCACCTCGGCATCTTGATCGAGAATATGCGTCGTGAAGGTTATGAGCTTCAAGTATCCAAGCCGGAAGTTATTATTAAGGAAATTGACGGTCAGAAGAGAGAGCCTTACGAGCGCTTGCTAATTGACGTGCCTGAGGAAARCATGGGCGCGGTTATGGAGAGCCTTGGAACCCGCAAAGCCGAGATGGTCAACATGATCAACAACGGCAATGGCCAAGTTCGTCTGGAGTTCATTATTCCAGCACGCGGCTTGATCGGCTACCGTACACAATTCCTAACAATGACTCGCGGTTACGGCATTATGAACAGCGCATTCGACAGCTATGGTCCGCTTGCGGGCTCTAATGTCGGCGGACGTCACCAAGGCGTGCTCGTGGCAAGCGAGAACGGCGTATCGACATTCTACGGCATGATGGGCGTAGAGGATCGCGGTATCCAGTTCTTGGAGCCGGGTGCAGAAATCTACGAAGGTATGATCGTAGGCGAACACACGCGCGAGAACGACATTATCGTCAACATCTGTAAAGTGAAGCAGCTTAACAACATTCGTTCCGCAGGTAAGGACGATACCGTTACGCTGAAAACTCCGCGCCTATTCTCTCTAGAGCAAGCGCTTGAGTATTTGAACGATGACGAGTATTGCGAAATTACGCCGAAGTCGATTCGTCTTCGTAAGAAGATCTTGAATAAGAGCGAGCGCGAGCGTGCGGAGAAACACCGCAAAACAGCTCAAGCAGGCGTTTAATAATGAAGATGGAGCTAAGGTTTTGCATCATGCAAAACCTTAGCTTGTACTTAAGGAGGAAGTTCGAATTATGCAGGAATGGCTAAGCGACCATAAACTCGTTTCTTATCTGCTTATACTCGGATTTACAATTTATATTTTCAACAAGGTGTTCCGGGCACAGCAGAAGCTGCCGTTGTTTAAGGAAATACTCGTTTATGCGCTCATTGCATTTGGTTCTTTCGTCTTGATGATCTTGCAGGTGGATAAGCTGCCGATTATTCAATGCATGGGTATTGCCGTTCTTATGATGCTTATGCTTCGGGGCCGCCAACTCTACGACAAATGGAAAGGCAATAGGCCGGATGATGCATCCTCGCAGAAGGCGGAGCCTGGCAAATGAAGCTTGAGGACGCTCTATTCAATTGGCTGCAAATTCAGATCGTATCAGCGGCTAGACCCGAAGATGGAGCGGCCGCCGATACGCTTGCCTTTTTTGCGCAAATATTRGTAGAGGATCATCAGCTCGACCGTTTCGAGATCATGAAGACGGACGATACGATGATTCATCTGAGGTACGAGAAGGATGGACGCTCGAAGCTGCAGCTCTTTCCGCGTGAAGCGGCTGAGCAACTGCTGTCGGACATCGAATCCAATCCCAAATACAACTAAGCTTGAAGGTGGATACTATGAGTCAAGGATCGACTTCATTGCCTCCAAGATCGAGCTCGCGTCAAACGCCGTCCAATCAACCTAAAAAGCAGAAACCGAAGAAGAAACGTTCGATTCTAAAAACGTTTTTCGTTCTGCTGTTCGGGCTGCTGCTTCTCGTTGCGGCGGCTCTTGTTTATTTAGTGTTCAAGACGGATGACGCGATCAAACAGATTGGGGCAGACAACAACACTGTAGTCATACCTAAAGGTGAATCGGTTAAGGTGAAGCCTGTCGGCCTCGTGATCATGGGGCTTGATTCGCGCTCTCACGGCGGAGGTTTGAACACGGATGTCATGATGGTTGCGGCATTCAATCCAACGTCCAAGACGGCGACAGTTGTGTCGATCCCGCGCGATTCGAGAATCGATGTGGACGGCTACAAGACGCGCAAGGCTAACGGCTATTATGCGGCATTTTATAATACGGCAATTAAGGAAGGCATGGAGAAGGAAGCTGCTCACGCGGAGGCGAAACGCCATTCGCGCGAGATGATGAGCGAATTCTTCGGCATTGACGTCAAATATTCGGCAGTCATCAACTTCCAAGGTTTCGTCGATGTCGTCGATGCGCTTGGCGGCGTAGAGGTAGATGTTGATATGCGAATGAAATACAAGAGCAACGCGGACGGCACGGACATTGACCTACAGAAAGGTCTGCAGGAGCTGAATGGCGATAATGCGCTTGATTTCGTAAGGTATCGTCAATCGAATGACGGCAAGAACATGTCGAGCGACTTTGACCGCAATAGACGACAATCGGAAGTGTTAGGGGCACTTGCCGACAAGATGAAGTCGTTAAGCGGGATTTCGAAGATCGACAAAGTCATTGAGGCGGTTGGCGACAACATGACGATGGATATGCCTTCCAAAGAGATTAAAGCAATGATTGCAAGTTATTTCGGCATGGGTGGCGGGGATATTACGTTCATTCCGCTTGAGGGTAATTGGAAAAGTCCTTACGTATATTTGGATGAGCAAAAGCTGGATGAAGCGCGTACCGCTCTGCAAGCAAAAATGGCTGAATAACCGTAGACTCGGCTTAATAAACTGGGTATAATAATGCTACGCAAACCAATTTCCTATCTAAGGGAGGCTATGCGATGGTGATACCTATTCCAGTACGATTCGGACGAGAGAACGAGGTTAGAAGCAGCCTTTCCTTCTTAGCGAACGCTGATCCTTCTTGGTATTTAGCGAATGAGAAGGACCGTGATGCTATGCGTTGCGGCTTGCGCTTGTCCGCAGGCAAAGAGTTCCATATCATTGCAGACGATAAATTTGCAGCAGATAGAATGGAAGTACAAGTATCCGCCGCCATAGAGAAAGCCTAGTGAGCATTCACTAGGCTTTTTGCGTCTTTTGGACCGTATTTGCAAAATCTTCATAAGTTGTTTCAAAGAACTTTATTGCTTTTTATTATTTTTCAACTTCGGCTCTTGCTGACCATCGCCAGAATCTGGCATGAGATCTCTTGGCATCTGCGGGACGATACGTCCGATAATATCGGCCATCTCTTCAGCAAAGCCGGCAATTGGCCTTCCTCTTCGAATGTCGTCGCCGATCTCATTAATGCGTTGGTTAAGATCAATGTCTGCCGTCACGAGCGCATCGATTCCGTAAGGGTCCTTGCGGAAAGCTTCGGCAACCGAATATTTTAAGGTGCCTACCCGAGAGCGTTCGAGATTGGCGTCCACGTCAATGCCGACGATTGCCGTATTTCCGAATACGACGCAACGGGCATTTTTGACACYGTCGACGCCCTCAGCAAGCTGCTCCAAATGCTTCGCAACCTGTTCGGAGCTTTTTATTTCTTTTTTGCGCGGATCGGTTTGCTGGGCCTCCACGCGGCCATTATTTTGTGGAGAGGGTGATGTTTCATTACGTGCGACGGTGCTGCAGCCTGTCGCTACAATCGCAATAATGAACGCAGAAGCGAGCCATTTGAACATGAATTCCACCTCTTTTTAAGCGTGCTTAGTGTAATGACACTTGTCTGCCCTAGTGTAACCGATCGCTGCTCACACTATGTACAACGCAAACCATTAGCAAGGCTCGCTAAGCTTCTAATGAATTTCCTACGCCGGGAGGGTTCTCATGAAAAAAATATTCGTGCTTGATACTAATGTGCTGCTTCATGATCCGCAAGCGATCTTCGCTTTCGATGATAATGAAGTCATTATTCCCGCGGTTGTACTAGAGGAAATTGATTCGAAGAAGAGGCTGGCCGACGAGCTTGGCCGCAACGCCCGGACGATATCCCGCTTGCTCGACAAGATGCGCGAGAACGGTCATTTGCATGAAGGCATCGTGCTTCCTGGAGGAGGCTTGCTGAAGGTAGAGCTGAACCATCGCAGCTTCATTCGCGTACAGGAAATGTTCGGAGAAATGTCCAATGACAACCGAATATTGGCCGTAGCGCTTAATTATCATAATGAACAAGACAATGAAACGGAGAAGCGCAGTATTGTACTCGTCAGCAAAGACGTGCTTGTCCGTATTAAAGCGGATGTGCTTGGCCTGCAGGCTCAAGATTATTTGTCCGACAGAGTGGTCGTCTCGTCAGACTTCTATGCAGGCTATATGACATTGTACGTTCATCCCGCGGTCATTGACGAATTCTACTCCTACCGTTTCTTGACGATTAACAATATGCATCTGAATATTAGATTGAATCCGAATGAATTCGTTATTTTGCGGGACGAGATGGGCACATCCAAATCCGCACTTCTCAAGGTGAGCCAGGATGGGGTGAAGCTTGAACCGCTCTTCCTTAGCAACGATCCCGTATGGGGCATTACGGCGCGCAATGCTCAGCAACGAATGGCGCTTGAGCTGCTCCTTAATGACGATATTCCGCTCGTCACGTTAACGGGTAAGGCAGGGACGGGCAAGACGTTGCTCGCGCTTGCAGCCGGGCTGCTCAAGGTAGAGGATGAGCATAAGTATAAGAAGCTGCTCATTGCGCGTCCCGTCGTTCCGATGGGCAAAGATATCGGTTATTTGCCAGGGGAGAAGGAGGAGAAGCTTCGTCCTTGGATGCAGCCGATCTACGATAACCTCGAATATCTATTCGATACGAAGAAGTCCGGAGACATCGACAAAATTTTAATGGGACTCGGAAGTATTCAAGTCGAAGCGTTAACGTATATTCGCGGAAGATCGATACCAGGGCAGTTCATTATTATTGACGAAGCGCAAAACTTAACGAAACACGAGGTGAAGACGATCGTCTCGCGTGTCGGTGAGGGCAGCAAGATCGTCCTTATGGGCGATCCGGAGCAGATTGACCATCCTTATCTCGATTCTATAAGCAACGGCCTTACACACATCGTTGAGCGCTTTAGAAGCGAAGGCATTAGCGGCCATATGACGCTGGAGAAAGGCGAACGTTCGAAGCTTGCGCAGCTCGCTGCCGACTTGCTGTAGACGACTGCAGATGGAGCTGGTGTTTGTGAAGTGGAGGAGTGCAGGGTTTGCCCTGCTCCTCCACTTTTCTCATTTTATAGCAGAAAGAGGCAATGGCATCTTCTCCTAGTGGCAAAAAAGGGCTTTGGACAAATTATGGATTTATTGCTATCCTATGTGTGGAGATCAAATAGCCGGAGAGGAAGAAAGCTGTGTCCCTGAGAAGATGGATGCCCCTTGTGATCGGAGCTATCCTCATCATTGCTTTGCTAGACATTCCGTTATCCCCTGGCGTCGATCCGACAAGCACGGGCAAACCGGACGGCAAGTCAGTCGATCAGCCCCCGGGCGGAGAACAGACGATTGATACTTCTATTGAACTAATTGTAAACGTTTCCGTTAACGCTGAGCAATTCATGACGCTTAGTCAATTGAATCGAACTTTTATGATGAAATATCCACATATTAAGGTTAAATTGTTGAATCAAGCGAATGAGAGTGAAGCTTATTCATCATGGCTAGAGCAGAGCCGACAAGGAACACCGGCGGATGTGATGCTGCTTCCGAGCCCTTGGATTAGGCCGTTCGCGATGCAAGGGTATCTAAAGCCTGTCGACAGCCTGCTGACCGGGGACGCGCTCTCTGACCAAATGTCCGGCCTGCTGGAGCCTCTTAAGTGGAATGGCTATGTCTGGGGCGTGCCGAAGGACTATAATCCGTATCTCGTCTTCTGGAACTCTCAGCTGCTAGCGGAAGCGGGCTTATCCGTCCCTCCTAGCACTTGGCAAAGCTTCGAGGAAACAGCGCTTAAGCTGAACGAGCTGAAGCCGGAGGCGAAGCTTGTTAACCTCGTGCCGGGCAATCTGCAGCAGTTGCTCGTCTGGCTGCATACCTTCGATCCGAAGGGCAGGGCAAATAGCGAGTTCCTGTTGAAGTCGGATGCGTCGCTCGTCGGGCAATTGAACTGGCTTCAGCTTGCAGAATCGCGAATTAGTAAGATTGGCGCGCAAGGGAGCAGTTATTTGATCGGCGATGCGGTTAATAAAAATGAGCTGCTTGCCGCGATCCTCCCGTGGTCCGACTACTTGGAGTTAACCGAGTCCGTTCAGAGCCGCTTGAAGATTGACCGTGATGCGATCGTCAGTCCTTGGCTTAATGCGCGCAGCTTCGCAGTCTCTTCTCGGACTGAGGCGGAAGACGAGGCGCTGTTATGGATAGAGGAGATGACGGATTCATACGCGCAACAACAGTTCTATGAGGATTCGGGTGTATTGCCGTCCCGGTCATCGCTATTCGGTCTAAGCAACACCTACCAATCGGAGCAAGCTATCGTTCCGCCTTCTTGGTGGGTTGGGATTATGAATGATTTGACTAATGCGGAAAGCTCCGCAGCCATCGATACGAACTGGCCTGATCAATGGCTGGATTGGCAATCGCAATGGGAAGCTCATATCGACGGTTCGCCGCAGTTTTTCGCATTCGGCGACTATATCGCCAAGTATAAATAAAACAGCGGCTGTTCCGTACATACGGAGAGCCGCTGTTTTTTTTGTTAAAGGTAAGGGTCAGAGATTGATGCTCAGCTTGACGATGAGTTCGCCGTCTTTAATTTCGACGGATTTGGCTTTTAGGAACGAAATAATAAGTCCGGGGTAGAAGCCAAGATCGAATTCTTCTTCTAGAGATGACCGTGTCGTATCGGGCAACGCGAATCCGTTGAAGAGCAGTTCCTCAACATGAAAGATAATGCCGTTCTTAGGTTTGTCCTGTACGGTATAAGTGCCGGTAATACTTAATTCCATGTTGTCGCGCTTGCCGGTAGCCGTCACCTTGTTATCTGCGAAAGTGAAAGCGAATCGTTCGAACATATCATTCTGTTCGCGCAGGAAGGCGTTTAGATCGTCCTGCGGCACGCGGAGCGTATAGTTGAAACCTTCGATTTCCAAATACGATTTGTTGTCCTGTACCCAGGAAGGCAGTTTCTGCATCGCTTTCGACAGCTCGCGGAAATATTGTTTTACTTCCTTAAGCCCGGCCGTCTCCCAAAACGAGGTCAGCTCGTTCATCATTAGACGAAGCCGTTCGGCGTCGGACCTTCCTGCAAGCTGCTCGTCTAACTGCGCCTCAAGTGCAAGCACTCGGCTTCGCTGCGTCTGAAGCCGATCCTCCAGATCGCTGAGTGCGGCCTGCCGATCCTTAAGCTGCTCATACCCTGCCTTTACCTTCTCGTATTGCTCCGCGTAGCTGTTCAAGGTATGCTTGTCATGTGTAAGCAGGATGTCTACATAATCGATAATTTGAAAGAGATCAGGCAGCGAATTAGCCGACAGTAAAGCCGTAAATAGAAAATCCCGTTCTCCCATATAGTAGGCACGCAGAACACTTCCTGCCTGCTCGCGCTTGCTCTCAATCTTCTCCTGCTGAGCAGCCAATTGCTGCTCGGTGTCGGTCATCGTCGCCAGCAATGTCTGTTTCTCCTCTTGAATGCGGCCGATCTCTTTATCAATCTCGACAACGGATAAGCTTTTCTCAAGAACAGAGTGGACGTCGTCATCCAGCTCTAGCTGAGGCTCGGCCGAAACGGGGAGTCGGATTAACAGCAGCGCCGCGATCAGCGCGGCAACGCCTGTCAAGGCGATACGTCTTCGAATGGCGGGTTGTCTCACCGGCATCCTCCTTCCTCAGCATTCATTTTATGCGGCAATCAATTCTATTATATCTTACATCTGGAAAAGGATGAAACATACAATGAGCGATAACGAACTGAAACGTCGAATTGAGCAGAACATATACCAATCAGCCTTACAAGGCTGGATTACGGATGAAGGCGGTATACGACGAACGATGCCTTGCATAAGCTTCCGCGAGTATATGAATAGCTGCCTCTATGACGAGATGTATGGCTACTATCGAAGCGGGGCTGTTCGGATCGGCAAGGAAGGGGACTTTTATACAAGCTCAGCAGTTGGAAGCGTTATGGCAAGGTCACTGGCGGCCTATGCGGTGAACTACAGGCGCGAGCTTGGAGACCCGCCGTTTCAGCTTGTGGAATGGGGAGCCGGGACCGGGCGGTTGTCAACTCAACTAGTGAGCGCATGCAGATCCTTCGATGCGGAATGGGCTCATCAGGTGAGTCACGTACTCGTGGATGATAATCCAGTGCACCGGGAAGCGGCGGCAGCTGCAGCAGAGCTGCAATTGGCGGAAGCTGGCGCACGGCAAATAAGCATTCTCTCCTCTCCTCAGGCATGGGCTATGGATGAATGGAGCGGATGGAGCATGGTTCTGGCTAATGAGCTGCTGGACGCCTTTCCCGTTCATCGCGTGCAGCTATATGGAGGAGAGCTCGTTGAGCTTGGTGTTGCTTGTAACGAGGTGAATGGCTTTCGTTATGTTCGAATGTCGCTTACGGACGAACGTATTGAGCAGTCGCTCGCTCGGAGCGGCATAAAGCTTCGCGAGGGACAGATAACAGAGGTAAATTTGAACGCCGAGGCTTGGCTGGGCAAGCTGGGAAGACAACTTAAGCGAGGAAGGCTTGTCGTGATCGATTATGGTCATGAGGCGCAGGAGTATGCGTCAGAGCACCGCATGAACGGAACGCTGCTCTGTTATCGGAAACATCAAGCCAGCGATAATCCGCTTCTTTTTCCCGGCGAGCAGGACATCACTTCGCATGTTAATTACACGCAAATACGGGATGCCGCTGAACGTCAAGGGTGGCGGACGGTTTATTATGCGACTCAAAAACAATTTCTGCTCGATAACGGAATTATGGAGGTTCTGCAGCAGCATGACGGACGCGATCCGTTCAGCGCCGAGGCTCGAATGAATAGAGCGGTGAGGCAATTGCTGCTTAGCGATCAGATGAGTGAAGCGTTCAAGGTGCTGGTGCTTGAAAAATAATAAAAGAACGACGCCTGTCCATATGGAAGGCGTCGTTCTTCGTTCAAATATAAGAAAGTATAAAATTGTACTCTTATACTAAGCTTATATTTCATCCGCGAAACGGCAGCTTACGCCGCCAGAGGGCAGCATAGCCGTTTACGCTTGTGTTCTCTTTTGTTGGTTAGAAAGGTAGATCCATTTTGAATACGGACCAATACGTGAAGCCTACAAAAGCAATGACCATATATCCCCAGAACATCACTATGTAAGTTTTCTCGGAGAAATTCAAGTACCCCAAAAAGACAAAAGCGACGGCTTGAGCGAAAAACAATAACGCAAACTCCGTCATGTGGCCTGCGAAAGCCATTAGTCCGATTACCAAGGTCCAAAAACCAAGTACTCGATACATGCGCGCCATGATAACATCCCCCTTCCGCTAAGACCCGATTTTCTAGAATCATTATAACGTTTGCCCAAAGGAGTGTAAACCTTCAAGCGTGACGAAATCGCAAACTTTTTGTCCGAAGCCTTCGGTCTGTCTTTAGTTTGCACCAATATGGCGGCAAACATGTATGATTGTTTGAAAAAATGGTTATACAAATTAGTATCCAWTAGATTCTATGAACTCTACCAAGGGCATAGAGATAAGTAAGCGCCTTTACGTTAGGAGGTTATGGTTGCATGACAGCAGTCAGACAAGATGCGTGGAGTCCGGACGATGATTTAATTCTCGCCGAGGTTACACTACGCCATATTCGAGAGGGTAGTACCCAGCTCGCAGCATTTGAAGAAGTAGGCGAGCGTATCGGGCGCACTTCCGCAGCATGCGGATTCCGCTGGAACAGCTGTGTTCGCAAGAAATACGAGGAAGCGATTCAAATTGCGAAACAGCAGCGCCAGAAGCGCAATTATTTGAAGAAACAAACGATAGTGGCAACGCCGCATGTATCATCGCTAGCGGTATATGAGACGGAGGAGCGCAGTCTAGGTCTTGGACGCGATACCGTTTCTATGGAAGAAGGTTTGTCGGTAGACGCAGTTATTCGTTTTTTGCGCGGCTGGAAGACGACCTATCAGGATTTATCGCGTCAAATCAAGCTGTTTGAGAAAGAACTGAAAGACAGGGACGAAGAGTTATATCGTCTACGGGACGAGAATGAGAGATTGTCTCGCGAGGTTAATAACGTCCAACATGATTACCGTGCGGTCAATGACGATTACAAGACATTGATTCAAATTATGGACCGCGCTAGGCGATTGACTGTATTGACGAATGAAGAAGAAGCTAAACCGCGTTTCAAGATGGACGCGAACGGCAATTTGGAACGTATCGAATAAGTTTATAGGATGGACCTGGGAAGAGGCTTGCCGAGCGAATAGCGGCAAGCCTCTTGCTYGTTGCCGGGACGTTTGTTACCATGTAACGGAAGCGGTAGAGGGGAATTTTGGAATTTCGGAAGGGGCATTAACGTGCATATACATGTCGTCGGAGCGGGCTCCATTGGACTATTAATAAGCGCGATGCTCGCCGCAGCGGGCGCCAAAGTGACGATATGGACAAGGTCGGGGGAACAAGCAGATCGGATAGCAAAGCAGGGACTGCTGCTTCATCGGCTAGATGGAACGGAGCAGGTCGTAAATATAGAGAGCAACTGGATTGAGAATACCGATGCAGACACTTCCACGGACGACGGGCACGCTTCGAGATGGATCATTGTCACAGTGAAGCAAACGCATCTGAACGATGTGCTGCTCTCACATATTGCATCACTTGCCGGAGCGGCTCGCGAACGACAAGGTTTCACAGCCGTACTTGCTCTGCAGAACGGAATTGGGCATATGCAGAAGCTTTATCAGACGCTCCCTGAGGTGCCGCTCTATGCCGCAGTCATATCGGCAGGCGCCAGACGATTGGACTTGCGTGCCGTAAGCCATACGGGCGAAGGAGAGCTCTGGTTCGGGGCCGTAGATGAGAACAGGAGCAAATGGGATAATAGTCGCGTAAATGAGCAAAAAATGTTGCTGAATGCGCTTCAAACGGCAGGATTTACCGCTTTTCTGTCGAATGATTCCGAAGAGATGCTGGATCGGATCTATAATAAACTGCTGGTAAATGCCGTCATTAATCCGCTCACATCCATATTCGACGTTAAGAATGGCGACTTGCCGCTCCAGCCGCAGCGTGAATTGCTCATGCGGGCACTTTATGAGGAATCGGAGCAGGTTCTGATGAAGGCGGGAATGAAGCCAATAAAAGAAGGCTGGCAACGTGTGCTTGATGTGTGCAGCCGGACTAGCGGGAATGTATCTTCCATGTTAAGCGACGTGAGAGCAGGGCGGGCGACGGAGATCGATGCCATTAACGGCGGCATCGTGGAGCTTGCAAAGCGGCAAGGAGTAGATGCGCCGCTGAACCTAGCCGTCATTGCGATGATTGGAGCGATGCAGGCAAGGACGATTCCGAAAGGAGAGAGCTAGGATGGATACGATATGGAATAGTAYTGTACATATATACGGTTATTTAGCGATACTCCCGGTCATTCCTTTCATCATCGTCTTTTTCGCGTATAAGATTTATGCGAAGGATACAAAGAAGGCGGTACGGCTCGCTATGGACGTAACGACGGTTTTTCTAATCGGCATCGTTGCCGTATTGTTCGACAAGCAGTTCGGGAGCAGCTTCGGGCTTTACGGAATTCTTCTCGTCATGGTTCTTGGAGCGGGTTTGCTTGGAAATGCGCAATTCCGCAAGCGCGGAGTTGTTGACGCGAAAAAAATTTTTCGCACCATCTGGAGGCTTGGCTTCTTCTCTATGGCACTAGTGTATATCCTGCTCATGTTCATTGGACTGGGGCAAGCTTTTTTCAAAATATAAATGCGTAAGTTGCCTCGCTGGCGCGCGAGGCGTTTTTGTTTTGACGGGCGGCTTATCCTTTGTGTACAATTGGAGCACGGACGACAAGCAATTAGGAGGGTTTTGGCTGCGCTATGAATAACGAAACGTATAAGCTGACGAGTGCTCAGCCTTTGACAGAAGCATTCATATATCGGACAGATGAACGTGTTCATGATTTGTACGGCTATCATCCCGGAAATGAGCAGGACTGGGCCTCGAGGCTCGATAGACTTGCTGCAAGCGCCAATGTAAGAGCGAATGCGACGGATGTTGCCAACGTATTAACGGCTTATCAGGCGGGGTTGAAGCCGTCTTCAGAGACCGCTTCGAATATTGCCGCTATTGCGGAAGGGGCGCCGGTCGTCATAGGCGGCCAACAGGCTGGACTTTGGACAGGGCCGCTTCTCGTTATACATAAAGCTGTATCTATTATCGGCGCCGCCAAGTCGGCGAGCGCGCAGCTGGGAAGAAAGATTGTGCCCGTGTTCTGGATTGCCGGCGAAGATCATGATTGGGATGAAGCGAATCATGCTTATGTGCTGACTGCGGAGCAGGAGCTGCGCAAGCTGAGCTTGGCAAGACCGGAAGGGGCTCGCACCTGTGTAAGCCGGACGACAATCACGGAAGAGGTATGGGAGCAGCTGCTGCAAGAGCTTGAGGCAGCGTTGCCGTATTCCGAGTTCAAGGGACCGATCGTTGAAGAGCTGCGCGAAATGGCGCAACATTCGGGGTCGTTGTCGGATATGTTCGCTGCAATTCTTAGCCGTCTGTTCGGCAACGAGGGACTTGTGCTACTGGATGCCGACGACCCGGCGCTGCGCCAGGTTGAAGCTCCTCTATTCAAGCAAATAATCGAGAGAAACGATGAGCTGGAGCAGGCGTATGCGGCTGCTGCTGATCAAGTAACGGCGCTGGGTTATTCGCTGCAGGCCGATGTTGTAGCGGGCAGTGCGAACCTGTTCCTTTTCCAAGCGGATAAGGGGGATGAGCGTACGCTGCTGCATAAGCATGGCGGCTCGTTCCAAGATCGCAAGCAATCGATATCGCTGACGAAGGATGAGCTGCTGCAGCTTGCAGAGAGCCGTCCAGAGCAATTCAGCAATAACGTATTGACGCGTCCGATTATGCAGGATTTTCTGTTCCCGGTGCTTGCGACGGTACTTGGCCCAGGCGAGATCGCCTATTGGGCGTTGACCGGCGGTGCATTCCGTACGCTCGGCATGGAGATGCCGATTATCGTTCCGCGCATGTCGTTTACTTTAATTGAGGGAACGGTCGCGAAGCATATGCAGAAGTATGAGTTGAGCTTCGCCGATGTGATGGAGCAGTTCGAGGATCGGAAAGCGGAGTGGCTGAAGCAGCAGGACGGTCTCTCGATTGAAGGGCAGTTCGATAGCGCGAAGCAAGCGTTCATTGAACTATATAAGCCGCTGCTTGATCTGGCGACATCAGTAGCTCCATCGCTTGCGAAGCTAGGTGACACGAATATGCAGAAAATCGTAGAGCAGATTGAATATATGGGCTCGAAGACGGTGGATACGTTCAATAAACAGTTCGAAGCGTCTATTAGGCAATTAGACCGGATCGGCTTGTCCATTAAGCCGGCGGGTAAGCCGCAAGAACGCGTGCTTAACATGGTAATCTATTGGAATAGATACGGTCTTATTTGGTTGGATAAATTGCTTGAAGCGCCTTATAGCCGTTCAGGCGGTCATGAAATCGTATATCTATAATACTGGAGGCTGACGAAACGAAATGAGCACTGTAGACAAAAGCATTATTACGGATATATCTTTAGCGCCGGAAGGCCATCTCAAAATCGATTGGGTCAGCGCCCATATGCCGGTGCTAAACCGCATTCGCGAGCAGTTCGAGAAGGACCAACCTTTCAAAGGGCTGAAAGTAACGATCGCGCTTCATCTTGAAGCGAAGACGGCTTACTTGGCCAAAGTCGTTCAAGCCGGCGGTGCGGAAGTTACGATTACGGGCAGCAACCCGCTCTCGACACAGGACGATGTGTGCGCAGCGCTTGTGGAGGACGGAATTACGGTATTCGCTAAATACAATCCGTCTGCTGAGGAGTTCAAGGCGCTCAACATTAAGGCGCTGGAATCAAAACCGGATCTCATTATTGACGACGGCGGCGACTTGGCAACGATTCTTCATTCCGAGCGCAAGGATCTCGCTGTTAATCTGCGCGGCGGCGCGGAAGAAACGACGACAGGCATCATTCGTTTGAAGGCCATGGAGAAGGACGGCTCGCTCGCATTCCCGATGGTGGCGGTTAATGACGCATATTGCAAGCATTTGTTCGACAATCGTTACGGCACAGGCCAATCGGTGTTTGATGGCATCAATCGTACGACGAACCTCGTTGTTGCTGGCAAGACGGTTGTTGTTGTCGGCTACGGCTGGTGCGGCAAAGGCGTTGCAATGCGTGCAAAGGGACTTGGCGCGAACGTCGTTGTAACGGAAATCGATGCCATTAAGGCGGTCGAGGCTTACATGGACGGTTTCGCTGTTATGCCAATGAGTGAAGCGGCTAAAGTCGGCGAAATATTCGTTACCGTAACAGGCAACCGTGATGTTATTCGCGGCGAGCATTACGAAGTAATGAAGAACGGCGCAATCTTGTCCAATGCCGGACATTTCGACGTAGAAGTGAACAAACCGGAACTTGCGGCGCTATCGAGCAGCATTCGTACCGTTCGTAAAAATATCGAAGAATATAAGTTGAAGGACGGACGCAGCATCTATCTGCTTGCCGAAGGACGACTCGTGAATCTTGCGGCTGGCGACGGCCACCCTGCGGAAATTATGGATATGACATTTGCGCTTCAAGCATTGTCGCTTCGTTATGTGAACGAGCAATACAAGGATCTTGGCAATCATGTGGAAAAGGTTCCTTACGTGCTGGATGAGCAAGTTGCGCGTTTGAAGCTGGAATCGCTAGGCTTCAGCATTGATACGCTGAGCGAACAGCAGAAGGCGTATCTGGACAGCTGGAAAGAAGAATAGATGATAGGGCAAGACGGTCGTCGGGGCAACCCGGCGGCTTTTTTTGCGTTTCAAGCGGTTAACGTGCCAGCGTGGAAACCTTTTGCCGCCATTACACGTCAGTATGGAAAAATAAGCAAGGGGGAGTTTCAATGGTACTGAGAATAAGAAAGGGTTTGCGCTGGTTCACACCTTTGGCGGTCATTATGCTAATGCTGCTCACGGCTTGCTCATCCGCCGATATGAACAGCAGCAGTCAGAAGTCTGATGGCAACGGAGCATCAGAAGAAGGGATCGCCGCCAGTGGGGATATGATCTTCTCAGATGAAGTTGCAAAAGCTCCTATGGAAGATGGTGGCGATTCCGACGGCGAAGCAGTACAGTCCGGAATCGGCTTTGCTGGTGGGGCAGCGGCTCAAGAAGACGGAAACAGCCAAAAGATTATTTATTCGGCGGCGCTGACGATGGAGGTAGAAGAGATAGAGGCAGCGAAAACTGCGCTTAAGAACGCCATTCATCAGAGCGGTTCGTATATCTTGCAGTTCCAGGACACGAAGCAAAGCGGAGAGGTTGGTTCGACGTATACGATTAAAGTGCCCGCGGACGGCTTCATGCCGTTCATTGATCGGATCGGTGAGATTAAGCATAGCCACTTCGAAACGAATGTGAACGGCAAGGATGTCTCGGAGCAGTATGTCGATACGGAATCAAGACTGAAGGCGAAGCAATTGGTGGAGTCTAGGCTGCTTGTCATGATGGAGCAGGCAACGAAAGCCGATGATCTGCTTAAGTTCTCGGATCAGCTGTCCGCCGTGCAGGAAGAAATCGAAGTATTGAAAGGCCGGCTTCGTTATCTGGATCATAATGTGGCATATTCCACTATAGAGCTCCGTCTCTACCAAACGGATCAAAGCTTATACACAGCCAGCGGGGAGAAAAAGGGGCTTGGCGCCAAAATGTCGGATGCGCTGACGGGCAGTGCCGAAACGGTAATTGACGGATTGAAGCTGCTGCTTGTATTCATCGCAGGAGCGATCCCCGTACTTCTTCTTCTCGCCATTATTGCCGCTCCGATCATATGGTTCATGAAGAAGAAACGGGGACGGGCGAGCGGCGGCAGCAACAATCCGCCGGCAGATGACGACCATTTGCCTCCTGCCTTGTAGACGATCAAGGGAGTAAGGGCGCGAATTTATCGGGATGTCGAAAATATTCCTTTMTTGACGAATATGGGATATAGGTACTAGTTCCTAAGTTAATTTAGTCCTATTCGTGACTCTATAACTAAAACTGAACAATTTAGCAAAAATCCTGCTCACAGAGCAGGATTTTTATTTTAGGTGGCGAACTAGTTTATCTTAGTGGGGAAAAGTGGKGGAAAGTGGAGAGTTTGTGGGGAGGGGTGGAGCGGACTTATGTTTATGGGGGAGTTTCAACATAGCATCGATGAAAAAGGCCGCATTATTATCCCAGCAAAGTTCCGCGATTCACTCGGTTCCACCTTTATCGCTACCCGCGGTCTCGATAACTGCTTGTTCGTCTACCCGATGAGCGAGTGGGCCGTACTGGAAGAGAAACTTAAATCATTGCCGCTAATGAAAGCGGATGCTCGTGCGTTCACCCGGTTTTTCTTCTCCGGTGCAACGGAATGCGAGCTGGACAAACAGGGAAGGGTAAACCTACCCAGTCATCTGCGCGATTACGCGAAGCTGGACAAGGAATGTATGGTATTGGGCGTGTCCGGCCGCGTGGAAATATGGAGCAAACAAACATGGGACGGCTACTATGAGCAATCAGAGCAAGCGTTCAACGAAATTGCGGAGAAGCTCGTCGATTTCGATTTCAACTTCTAGAGATGACAACAAGATGAGGAGGGCGGATACGTGTTTCAGCATATTACCGTGTTATTGGAAGAAGCAGTTGATGGCCTCGATATTAAGCCGGACGGCATTTATGTCGATTGTACGCTTGGAGGAGCGGGCCATAGCGAGTTAATTGCGTCACGGCTAGGTGACGGAGGACGTTTGATCGCATTCGACCAAGACGATCTGGCGTTGGATAACGCTCGCGTAAGGCTTGCGCCATATATGGATAAAGTAACGCTCGTCAGAAGCAACTTTCGGGAGCTTGAGCAGCAGTTGCTTGGCTGCGGAGTGCCAGTGAAGGACGGGATACCTCAGGTCGACGGCATCCTATTCGATCTTGGCGTCTCAAGTCCACAGCTTGACGAAGCGGAGAGAGGTTTCAGCTACAATCACGATGCGCCGCTTGATATGCGGATGGATCGCGAAGAAGATTTGACTGCTCATGAGATTGTGAATACGTGGGAGGAGCGGGACATATCCCGTATACTCGATCGTTACGGCGAAGAGAAGTTCGCGCGCAATATTGCCAGATCGATCGTGAAGGCAAGAGAAAAGGCTCCGATCGAGAAGACCGGAGAGTTAGCCGAGCTGATTAAGATGGCAATTCCGGCAGCGACCAGAAGGACCGGCGGTCATCCGGCGAAACGTTCCTTCCAAGCGCTGAGGATAGCGGTTAACGATGAGCTGGGCGCAGAGGAAGAAGCGCTTGAGCAGGCGGTTAGATGCTTAAGTCCGGGCGGCCGGGCATCGGTCATTACGTTCCATTCGCTGGAGGATCGTATCTGCAAGCAGATTTTCGCGAAATATGTTGAGAAATGCACATGTCCGCCAGACTTTCCTTTATGCGTATGCGGGAATGAAGGCGTTCTGAAATTAGTGAATCGCAAGCCGATTGTACCAAGCGATAGAGAGCTTGAGATGAATCCGCGGGCAAGGTCGGCGAAGCTTAGAGTCGCTCAAAAATTGTAAGCTAGAGGGGGATTTGAGATGGCGTACGTGAATGGTAATTTGGCACTACAACCGAAGCGCAAGACGGAGCAGCAGCAACAGGCTATCCGAGAAACGAAACGTGTAGTGGTTAAGAAAAAAACGATACCGATGCAAGAGAAGCTGCTCTATTTGTTCACTGTCCTGATGTGCGTTGTTGTGGCCTTTGTCATTATTTCCAGATACGCGCAAATCTACGATATGAACCTTCAAATCAAGCAACTGAACAACGAATACAAAACGCTGAATATCGAGATGGAAGAACTGAAGAAGCAAGTCGAGATATTAAGCGCTCCTGAGCGCATTCGCAAGATGGCCGAGACGCAAGGCATGGTAAGCATAACCGACAGCGGTATTACGGTGAAGACCGGCGTGGACGAAAACGGCGTACAATCCGCTATGCGTGAATAGGGTGGTTGAACGATGAAGAAAAGAATTAAATTGAGGACTTTGGCATTTGGAGGGATAATGACCCTCCTTTTTCTCGTTTTAATAAGCCGAATCTATTGGGTGCAAGTCGTAGAGGGAGCAGATTGGTATGAGAGGGCCAAGCAACGCTGGTCGGCTCAGGAGACACTTGTAGCGAAGCGCGGGACGGTTACAGACCGCGACGGCAACGTGATCGCGATGGATGCGCGGGCATACACGGTTGCTGTTAACCCGCAGGCGATCAATGATGCCGGAATTACAGAAGAAGTGATAGCGGGTCTACATAAAATATTGAATAAGCCGGAGTCCGAGCTGCGTAAGCTCGTGACGGCAAAACGTGAGGACGGTACATTTTACAGTCAGCGGGAAGTGCGGCAGGAGGGCTATAAGATCGATAAAGCGCTGGCGGATCAAGTCAAGGCGTTGCGCGACGAACTGAAAGAGCAACTGGCAAAGGATAAGAAAAAAGGAGTGAATGATGTTGGCATTTATTTGATGGATGAGCTGAAACGGTATTATCCTAGTCAATTGCTAGCCTCGCAATTAATAGGTTTCGTAGATAGGGAAGGCAAGGCGAAATCTGGCGTAGAGGCTTATTTCAACGATCAGTTGGAAGGCGTAAACGGCGAGATTAAGTTCCTGAAGGATGGCAAGCGTGTCCAACTGTCTGACGGGGAAGTGGAGTACCAAGCGCCGAAGGATGGCCAGAATATTGCCCTGACGATTGATAGCAACATTCAGAATTATGTGGAGGAAGCTCTGCGCGAAATAGTTGCAAAATACAATCCAAAGAGCATTACGGCTATCGCCGCGGATCCGAATACGATGGAGATACTGGCGATGGCGAATATGCCGGAGTTCAATCCGAACTCGTACTGGGACAGCAATTATGCCAATTACAATAATCATGGCGTCGTATCGTTGTACGAACCGGGCTCGACGTTCAAGATCATGACGCTTGCAGCCGCGGTGGAAGAAGGGGTTTTCAATCCGAACGAAACGTATAAGTCGGGCAGCGTAACGATCTACGGCGATACGATTCGCGATATTCAACGCGGCGGCTGGGGGACGATTTCTTATCTAGACGGCCTTAAGCATTCCAGTAACGTCGCCTTCGTCAATCTAGGCTATCAGAAGCTGGGTGCGGAGAAGCTGCGCGATTATTTGACTAAGTTCGGTTTCGCCCAGAAAACGGGTATCCAGCTTAACGGCGAGCGAACGGGCGTTATAAACATGCAGTATCCGATTGAGGTAGCGACTRCGGCGATCGGGCAAGGGGTTGCGGTAACGCCGATCCAACAGGTGGCTGCCGTAGCGGCTGTTGCGAATGGCGGCAAGCTGATGCAGCCGCAAATCATTAAGAGCATAACCGATCCGACGACGAATAAAACGACCGTATTTGAACCAAAGGTCGTTCGCCAGGTCATCTCGAAGGAGACCTCGCGCAAGGTTGGCGAATATTTGGAGCAGGTCGTATCCGACCAAGTGATTGGTACGGGCAGAAGAGCGTTTATCGAAGGCTATCGGATAGCGGGGAAGACGGGCACGGCGGAGAAGTCGATCGACGGCAAATATTCGGAGGACAAGTTCGTCGTTTCTTTTGTCGGCTACGCGCCGGTAGAGAATCCGAAGATCGTTTTGTATATTGTGGTCGACGAGCCAGATGACAGCACGGTCGGCGGCGGTTTTGTTGCAGCGCCGGCATTCCGCGAAATTATGCTGAAGAGCTTGCGTCATATGGGCATCATGCCGGATACAAGTTTAATTAAGGAAGAAGCTAAGAAGGAAGCTGCGATCGTCGTGCCTAAGGTGACGGATCTGCTGCTTGCACAAGCGAAAGCGACATTGGCACCGAAAAACCTTACGTTCGAAATTATTGGCAATGGCAAATCCGTTCTGCAGCAAATTCCGGCAGCCGGCAGCGTCGTTAACCCGAGTCAGCGCGTCTACTTGCTAACGGAACAGCGAGACAAGCTTAAAGTGCCGGATATGACAGGACTCTCCTTGCGCGATGCGCTAGAGATTACGACGTTGCTTGGCATTCAGCTTATCCCTGAGGGGCAAGGCTACGTCGTTTCGCAGAAGGAAGAGACGAAGAACGGCAAGCGGTCGCTTAAGATTGTATTGGCGCCTCAGACAGGGGCGGATGCGATCGTAGAAGAAAATGGAACTGCTGAATCGGATACAGGCGATCAATCAAAAGGTGACGAGCCTTCTTCGGGCGAGCAGAGCAGTTCGAATTCAACCAACGATGGCGAAGCTGAGGGTGAAGGTACATCCGAGAGCAACGATAGCGCAAACGATAATGGAAGCAGTAATAGTGGCAACAGCGGTAACGAAAGCGGCGGCGAACAGCCGAACTCGATTACCTCGGAGTAGCTTGCAAGCTTGCTGCATGTGGCTTTGCGGCACAAAAGCTTGTTCTATAACCCCCTTGTCCCGAATAGGTTGGGAATGAGCGTTAGCGTACGCTCGTCTTAATCAGCGGGGCTTAAGGGGGAACATGTAATGAAGGTATCAAATGTAACGGTGAGAAGACGCTTATTTATCGTGCTCCTGTGTGCCGGAGTATTGTTCATTGCATTATGTGTCCGTCTTGGCTATGTTCAGCTGTGGATGGGCGAGAAGCTGGCCAGTAAAGCCGAAGACTCTTGGAGGCGCAACATTCCTTATGCGTCCAAGCGCGGAGAGATATGGGACCGAAACGGCGTTCAGCTTGCGTATAATATAAGCTCGCCAACCGTTTTTGCCATTCCGGCTCAAATTAAGGACAGGCAAGCAGCCGCAACGGCGCTTGCGCCGCTTCTGGATATGTCCGAAGAAACGTTGTATAACAAAATGAAGCCGGGAACGATGATTGTAAGCTTGAAGCCGGGCGGCCGCAAGATGACGCTGGACAAGGCACAGCAAATTCGCGATTTGAGTATTCCCGGCATCGTCGTAGCCGAAGACAACAAACGATATTATCCTTTCGGAAGCTTGGCGGCGCATGTGCTTGGCTTCACCGGTATCGACAACCAAGGGCTTACTGGCGTTGAGTCTAAGTTCAACGAGGAGCTGAGCGGTGTCGCGGGCAATGTATCGTTTCTTGCTGATGCGGCCGGTCGGCAGATGCCTAATTCCTCAGATACGTACATACCGCCTAAAGACGGCTTGACGCTTCAATTGACGATTGACAAGGCCATTCAATCGGTGATGGAGCGGGAGCTCGATCAAGCGATGACCGGGCTGCAAGCCAACAGCGTCATTGCAATCGCAATGGATCCGAAAAACGGTGAAATTCTAGGCATGGCAAGCCGGCCGACCTATGAGCCGGCGAATTATAAGCAAGTTGCATCCGAAGTGTATAACCGGAATTTGCCGATCTGGATGACGTACGAGCCAGGCTCGACGTTCAAGATCATAACTCTTGCGGCGGCATTGGAAGAGAAGAAGGTTAATCTGACGAATGAGCGCTTCTTCGATCCTGGCGCGATCGAGATCGGCGGCGCTAGACTTCGCTGCTGGAAGAAGGGCGGCCATGGCAGTCAGACATTCCTTGAGGTCGTAGAAAACTCTTGCAACCCGGGCTTCGTCACGTTAGGCAATCGTCTTGGCAAAGAGAAGCTGTTCGAGTATATTAAAAACTTCGGCTTCGGGCAAAAGACGGGGATTGATATTGGCGGCGAGGAAAATGGCATTTTGTTCAAGCTGAACCAGGTTGGCCCTGTAGAGCTTGCGACGACCGCATTCGGTCAAGGCGTATCCGTCACGCCGATTCAACAAATCGCAGCCGTGTCGGCGGCAATTAACGGCGGGACACTATATAAGCCGCATGTGGCAAAATCATGGATCAATCCGAGCACGGGCGAGACCGTTCAGACGATTGAACCCGAAGTTGTGCGCCAGGTCATATCCGAAGATACCTCAAGACAGGTAAGGGAAGCGCTGGAGAGCGTCGTAGCCAAGGGTACGGGCCGCAACGCCTTCATCGACGGTTATCGCGTCGGCGGCAAGACAGGAACGGCGCAGAAAGTCATTAACGGACGTTATTCGCCGAATGAGCATATTGTATCGTTTATCGGCTTCGCTCCGGCTGACGATCCGCAAATCGTTATCTATGTTGCGGTCGACAATCCTCAAGGGATTCAGTTCGGCGGGCTTGTAGCGGCTCCGATCGTGAGAAACATGATGGAGGACGCGCTAACGATTCTAGAAGTTCCTCGTAGAGATAAGCAGATCGACAAAACGTATAAGCTTGGAGAGACACCGATTATCGCTGTGCCGAATCTTGTAGGCAAAACGGTATCGGACATTTACGAGGATATGAACATGAACTTCAACCTGACGTCGGCCGGATCTGGCAGAACGGTCATTCGCCAAGCGCCTGCAGCAGGAACGAGAGTAGAGCGCGGATCGACGATTCGAATCTATTTGGGCGACGAGGATGATATAAACCATTCGCATTGATTATACTATACGGATCGTTAACGAGTAATTAACGAGCGTTTGCTCTATTCTGCCGATCAATTAACGATTGGGCGCGCGCCTGCATATATTGAATCCTGTCGAGTTACATCGAGGGAGGAGACTTTTGCGGATGCGTATTATCGAACTAGCTGAGCTGCTCATTACCGCAAGGCTTATAGGAGACGGAGAAATAGCGCCAACCGGCATTGCTTCCGATTCACGCAAGGTGGAGAACGGTCAATTGTTCATTTGCTTATCGGGGAGCAAGACGGACGGACATCTGCACGCGCCAGAGGCAGTACGCCGCGGCGCATGCGCAATCGTGGCAGAGAGAGAACTGGATATCGATATTCCTCAACTGATCGTGAAGGATAGCAGACATGCGGCAGCCGTCATCGCTGATCATTATTACGGCTATCCAAGCCGAGCAATGAAGCTGATCGGCGTTACAGGTACGAACGGCAAGACGACGACAACGTATTTGATTGAACAAATATTGCAGGACCAGCAGCAAGCGACGGGCGTGATCGGTACGATAGAGTGGAGATATGGCGGCCGCGCCTTCGAGGTGTCAGGCACGACACCCCATTCGATAGAGCTGCATCGTTATCTCGCAGAGATGAGAGATGCAGGCACTGCTTATTGTGCGATGGAAGTATCCTCGCACGCGCTAGCCCAAGGCAGGGTGAAGGGCTGCCGTTTTCGCACAGCGGTATTCACGAACCTGACGCAGGACCACCTCGATTACCATCAGACGATGGAGAGTTACGCGGCGGCCAAAGGGCTGTTCTTCTCCAGGCTGGGCAATACATTCACGGCTGATGCATCTGAACGAACGTATGCGGTGCTTAATGCCGATGATGAAGCTTCCGCGTATTTCACGAGGCTGACTTCGGTGGATGTCGTGACCTACGGTATTGATCATGAAGCGGATGTGCGCGCTTCGAATGTTCGCATTACAGCAAGCAGAACAACGTTTCATGTCGCGACGTTCCGGGGCGAGATCGACATTTCGCTCCAGATGGCGGGCCGCTTCAACGTATATAACGCGCTTGCCGCCATATCGGCCGCTCTTATCGAGGGTGTTGAGCTGTCGCGCATTAAAGCTAGTCTTGAATCTATTCCGGGCGTGCCCGGACGAATCGAATCCGTTCATGCGGGTCAGGACTTCGCCGTCATCGTGGATTACGCCCATACGCCCGATGGACTTGAGAATGTGCTGCTTGCTATCCGCCAGTTCGCGGAGAAGCGAGTACTGTGCGTGTTCGGGTGCGGAGGAGCTAGAGATCGCAAGAAGCGGCCGATAATGGGGGCGATTGCGGCGGCTTACTCGGATTATGTGCTAGTTACATCAGATAATCCTCGCACAGAGGATCGTTTTATGATATTAAAGGATATAGAGGTTGGTTTGCGAGAGGCCATGATTGGCTCGAATAAGTACGAACTAATTGCTGATCGCAAAGCCGCTATTGAAAAAGCGGTTGAAATGGCAAGCCCAGGCGATGTAGTATTGATTGCGGGGAAGGGTCATGAAAACTATCAAGAGATTGAAGGCGTCAAGCATCCATTCGATGATCGCAGTGTAGCGAGAGACGCGATAAGGAGATTATTACATTGATTAGAAGAACGATTGAACAGATAGCGCAGATGGCTGGAGCAAGATACGCCGGAAGCAGCAAGGATATGATCATACATGGCGTGACGAAAGACTCACGCCTTCCTTCGGCTGGCAAGCTGTACGTGCCGATTATCGGAGAGCAGTTCGACGGTCACGACTTTGCCGCGCAAGCGGTGGAGAACGGGGCGGTCGCCTCGCTGTGGAAAAAAGGACATGAAGTGCCGGAAGCGCTGGCAGATGTACCGTTGCTTATCGTGGGCGATACGCTTGTCGCGCTTCAGCGTCTTGCGGCTGCGTACCGCAGCGAGCTGCCCGTGCGCGTTGTTGGTATTACCGGCAGCAACGGCAAGACAACAACGAAGGATATGACAGCTGCAATCTTAGGTACGACCTACCATGTCCATAAGACGGAAGGCAACTTGAATAATGAGATCGGTCTTCCCATGACGGTTCTCGAGTTCGAAGAAGAGATTGAAGCTGCGGTGCTGGAGATGGGAATGAGCGGCTTCGGTGAAATCGATCTGCTGACGAAGATCGCTCAGCCCGATGCAGCGATCATTACGAATGTCGGCGACGCACATATGCAGCAGCTTGGTTCAAGAGAGGGCATTGCCAAGGCCAAGCTGGAAATTACGGCCGGACTCGGCGACACGAGCGTCTTATTCTTCAATGGCGATGAGCCCCTGCTCAAGGCAGAGCTTAGCGGCATGACGTTGCCGGATGGGCTGCGCTGCCGTACGTTCGGTCTTGGCAGCGGGAACGAGTGGTCGGCGACCGATATCGTGCTGGAACCGGAAGCTTCTACGTTCACTGTTCTATATAATGGGGAACCAAGCGAGCTGCAGCACATTCGCGTACCTGTTCCGGGCGTGCATAACGTCAGTAACGCGCTAGCCGCAATTGCGGTTGGCAGGTTATTCGGGGTTCCGACTGCAAGCATTGTAGAAGGCTTAAGCGCGATTAAGCTGACAGGGATGCGTATTCAGCCGGTACGAGCGTTCAACGGCGCTATTATGCTGAATGATGCGTACAATGCGAATCCGACCGCTGCTCGCGCAGCAATCGATTTGATTGCGGAGCTGGACGGCTTCCGCCGTAAATGGATCGTGCTTGGCGATATGCTGGAGTTAGGTCCTGACGAGAATCAGTTCCATTATGATCTAGGCGCGTATATAACGCCTGACAAGGCGGATGCGGTACTTACGTTCGGAACGTTGTCGGAGCATACGTCAGCCGGTGCAAGAACACAGTTTGCGAAAAGCGGCGCCGATGCGTCGGTCATTCATTTTGAAGATAAGGAAAAGCTTGCAGGTTGGCTCGCGGAGCAGCTTGCGCCGGAAGACATCGTGCTCGTCAAAGGTTCTCGCGGCATGAAGATGGAACAGATTGTCCAAGCTTTAGAAACGAGGTGAGGAAATGGATATGATGGTCATCTTATTCTCTATAGGCGCTTCCTTTCTGCTAGCTGTTCTGCTAGGACCATTGTTCATTCCCGTGCTTCGCCGCATGAAGTTCGGCCAGCAAATTCGGACGGACGGCCCGCAAAGCCATCTGAAGAAAAGCGGGACGCCGACGATGGGCGGCATCATTATTATGGTGGCGCTCATGATCGCCTTCCTGAAGTTCGCGGATAAGACGAATGAGTTCTGGGTGCTGCTTGTCGCATCGCTCGGTTTCGGTCTCGTCGGCTTCCTTGATGATTATATTAAAATCGTATTCAAACGCTCGCTCGGCTTGACGGCTCGGCAGAAGCTGCTCGGTCAGTTGCTGTTCTCGATTATCGTCTGCGCGCTGCTCTACAGYATGGGTCATAGTACCGAGGTGTCCATTCCCGGTACAGGCTGGGGCGTCGATCTCGGATGGTTTTATTACCCGCTAGTCGTCATTATGATGTTCGCGGCAAGCAATTCCGTGAACTTCACGGATGGACTTGACGGCTTGCTTGCGGGGACAAGCGCAATCGCATTCGGCGCGTTCACCATTGTTGCTCTGCAGACATCGTCGCATGAATCGGCTGTATTCTCCGCGGCTATGGTAGGAGCGGTGCTCGGTTTCCTAGTCTTCAATAAACATCCGGCTAAAGTGTTCATGGGCGATATGGGCTCGCTTGGCATCGGCGGAGGTATCGCAGCAGTGGCGATTCTGACGAAGACGGAGCTGCTGCTTATTATAATCGGCGGCGTATTCGTACTTGAGATGCTGTCCGTGATCCTGCAGGTCGCTTCTTTCAAGCTTCGCGGCAAACGGATATTCAAGATGAGCCCGATCCATCATCACTTCGAGCTGGTCGGTTGGTCCGAGTGGAAGGTCGTTACGGTGTTCTGGCTTGTCGGACTAGTTTTCGCAGCGCTTGGCTTGCTGTTCGTTATTTAAACATAGAAGATTCAGCGGCGCCCTAGTCACAAGGCGTCGCTATGATCCATAGAAGGGACTGTCTGTTATGAATCATCCGTCAGCTTACGAGGGTAAACGGGTCGTCGTACTCGGTTTGGCCAGAAGCGGCGTTAGCGTCGCCAAAGTATTTCATAGCCTCGGCGCCGAGGTTGTCGTTAACGATATGAAAAAACGTGAATTATGCCCCGAAGCGGACGAATTGGCTGCTTTGGGCATTTCTGTGCTATGCGGTTATCATCCGAACGATCTCGTAACGGCTGAAACCGCGCTGTTAGTCAAAAATCCAGGCATTCCATATACGGCAGCACCTGTTCAGCAGGCTTTGGAGCATAACGTAGAGATTATTACTGAAGTTGAGGCTGCCTATTGGCTTTCACCCGCGCCGATCATCGGCATTACCGGCAGCAACGGCAAGACGACGACGACGACATGGCTTGGCGAGCTGCTGTCAGCAGCAGGCCTTTCGCCGATTATCGCCGGCAACATCGGCCGTCCGCTCTGCGAGGCTGCGCTTGAGGCATCGCCAGAGCATTGGCTTGTGGCTGAGCTTAGCAGCTTCCAGCTTAAGGGGACAATCGCTTTCCGGCCGCATATAGGCCTATTGCTCAATCTGGCGGAGACGCACCTTGACTACCATGGCGGGATGGACGATTATATTGCATCGAAAGCGAAGTTATTCGCGAATCAGACGGCCAAGGACGTCGCTGTCCTTAATTGGGATGATCCCGTTTGCCGCAAAATTTCAGAAGGACTTGCAGCGAAGCTGCTGCCATTCTCGTTATATGAACGACTGGAGACAGGCGTATATGTGGAGCCTCCGTTCAGCCGGGAAGAAGAGAAAGCGGCGTCCTCGAGCGAGGCCGTGGCTAGGAAGATCGTATACCGCTCAGGCTTGGAGTCGGACAATGACGCCATCGTAGTCGTACCAGTCGATGAGTTAGGTATTCCAGGCCGTCATAACGTTGCTAACGCGCTTGCGGCCGTTGCTGCAAGCATAGCGGCAGGGGCTGAGATAAAGCGGCTTGTAGAGCCCCTGCAGCAGTTTAAGGCGGTTGAGCATCGGTTGGAGTACGTACGCGAGGCCGGCGGCGTTAAATATTATAATGACTCGAAAGCGACCAATCCTGCTTCAACAATGATGGCAATCGGATCGCTGCCGGGTAAAATTGTATTGATTGCGGGCGGGCTTGACCGCGGCTCCGACTACATGGAGCTGCTGCCAATCTTCCGCGATCGGTTGAAAGGGCTTGTCGCGCTTGGCGAGACGCGCGGCAAGCTGGCCCGCGTTGCCGAGCTGGCAGGTTTAGGCAACGTCGAAATCGCCGAACCTGTGGAGGACGCCGAGCAGACGCTGCGACTAGCGGTTAAGCAGGCGGCGGCTCTTGCTGAGCCTGGTGACATCGTGTTGTTGTCGCCGGCCTGCGCGAGCTGGGATATGTTTGCCTCATACGAGCAGAGAGGGCGCATTTTTAAAGATTCAGCGCATACCTTGTAAGTAGGGGGCATGTCCCTACTTTCCCATGCTAAGAGGTGTGTTCGCTATGGTTAAAGCGCGTTCTGCCCCGGATATTTGGCTGCTGACAGCGATTGGGCTAATTCTGGCGATCGGGCTTGTGATGGTTTACAGCGCGAGCGCCGTGCTTGCTTTTCATGAGCACGGCGATCGTTTTTATTTTGTCAAACGCCAGCTTTTGTTTGCCGGACTAGGCGTAGGTGCGTTACTATTTACTATGAATACGCATTATTCGACGTGGAAGAAATGGGCGCCGGCAGCGATTCTCGTATGCTTCGGTCTGCTCATTATCGTCTTAATCCCTGGCGTAGGCGTCGTTCGCGGCGGCGCGCGCAGCTGGCTGGGCATTAGCTCGTTCGGCATCCAGCCGTCTGAGTTCATGAAGCTGGCGATGGTCTTGTTTCTTGCCAAGTGGCTGTCGGAGAAGCAGCAGACGATTACGCAGTTCACGAAAGGGCTTATGCCGCCGCTTGGCCTCGTAGGTCTTGCGTTCGGACTTATCATGTTGCAGCCTGATCTCGGCTCAGGAACGGTTATGTTAGGCGCATCGATCATTCTTATTTTTACGGCTGGTGCCCGAATGGCGCATTTGGGCGGACTTGCCATGCTAGGTGTAGTTGGTTTCGTAGGTCTGATCCTAGCTGCTCCTTACCGGCTGCAGCGGATTACGAGCTTTCTCGATCCATGGGCTGATCCGCTTGGAGGCGGCTATCAGATCATTCAGTCCCTCTATGCGATTGGACCGGGAGGTTTGGTCGGCCTCGGACTTGGAATGAGCCGTCAGAAATACAGCTACTTGCCTGAACCGCAGACCGACTTTATATTTTCCATCGTTGCCGAGGAGCTGGGCTTCATTGGCGGCGCTGCTTTAATCTTATTATTCCTTGTGCTCATATGGCGCGGCATGCGCGCGGCGATCTCGGCTCCGGATACGTTTGGCAGCCTGCTCGCTGTCGGCATTACGGGCATCGTCGGCGTTCAAGTGTTGATCAATATTGGCGTAGTCATCGGGATGATGCCGGTAACAGGCATTACGCTCCCGCTTATCAGCTATGGGGGATCATCGCTGACGCTGCTGCTAACCGCGCTTGGCATTTTACTTAATATATCCCGTTATTCGAGGTGAAGGTTCATATGCGTATCGTATTGACCGGAGGAGGTACCGGCGGCCATATTTATCCGGCTGTCGCAATCGGCAAGCAAATGCAGCAGGACAATCCGGACACGCAGCTGCTTTATATCGGAACGAACAAAGGAATGGAGAGCCGCATCGTACCAGGGCAAGGAATTCCTTTTGAAGCGATAGAGATTACAGGCTTTCGCCGCAAGCTGTCACTCGATAATGTGAAGACGGTGCTGCGGTTCTTAAAAGGCGTCAGACGCTCTAAGGCGCTGCTGCGAAAGTTCAAGCCGGATGTCGTTGTCGGAACGGGCGGTTATGTATGCGGACCCGTCGTGTATGCTGCGGCGAAGCTGGGCATTCCGACGCTCGTTCACGAGCAGAATGCGATTCCCGGCTTAACGAATCAATTTCTGTCTCGTTACGCGAGCACGATCGGCGTTAGCTTCAAGCAATCGGAGAAGCTGTTCCCRAAGGCGAAGAAGACACTGTATACGGGCAACCCGTGCGCAACGAACGTACTACGAGCGACAGCAGGCAAAGGCAAGGCTTCGCTAGGCATTCCGCCTCGCAGCCGCTTCGTGCTCGTTGTAGGAGGCAGCCGCGGGGCTAAGGCGCTTAACGAGGCGATGGTCGAGATGGCACCTCAGCTTGGGCAAATACCGGACGTTTATTTCGTCTTCGTGACCGGGGACAGTTATTATGCTTCGACTTCGAGCCGCATTGAAGAAGCTAGTCCAGGCGGTGTTGCTAATGTAAAACTTGTGCCGTACCTGAACAATATGGCAGAGGTGCTAATGGATGCGACGATTGTCGTAAGCCGCTCTGGCGCATCATCGCTGGCGGAGATGACAGCACTTGGCCTGCCGTCTATCTTAATTCCTTCGCCTAACGTAACCAATAACCACCAGGAAGCGAACGCTMGCAGMCTCGTTGACGCGGGAGCGGCCGAGATGATTCTGGAGAAGGATCTAACAGGTTCAGCGCTGCTGAACCGCATTCAGAAGCTGCTGAGGGACGATAAGCTCATGAAACAAATGGCTGAGGCGTCGAAGACGTTTGCTATGCCTAATTCCGCAACGATTATCGCATCGGAGCTGAAGCGGCTGCAAGCGCGCAAGTAAGTAGGCGATTGTCACACAAAAGTACGCATAGGCATAATATACACTATATTCGTGACCATCGCCCAAGCGGCGGATGTCGCAACTATAATCGTGAATCAGCGGGAGTAAGTCCACGCTTACGAAGTAGGTTTTACTTCGTAAAACCTAAGTCCACGCTTACGAAGTAGGTTTTACTTCGTAAAACCTAAGTCCACGCTTACGAAGTAGGTTTTACTTCGTAAAACCT
>NZ_JBFRGE010000057.1:0-44598 GCF_052115185.1 Paenibacillus sp. 2TAB19
ATACTATAACGGTATTTGGACGATAAGCCAATGGACAATTTCAAACTATTCTTTGGACAAATTTCCGCGCTAATCATCTATATGGCTAACAAAAATAAAAGGCGCTCTTCCGAATCTCTCTCTACGACCGCCGTTTGACGGATCTAAAGAGGTCTCGGCTGCGCCMAAATCGTACTTCGTTCAATGCAATTGCTTGCGATCAACCTTGCCCAGCGGAGTATAGGCAATTCTATCAACAAATACGATCTCTCTTGGCATCTGGTATCTCGCGACTCTCGGTCGCAGCCATTCGATAAGCGTCTCCGCGTTAAGCTCGGTGCCTGCCTTAAGCTGAACGACCGCCTTCAACCGCTGGCCGAATTGCTCGTCCGGAACGCCAACGACGGCGGCATATTCGATGAAAGGATGCTGGAACAGAATATGCTCAAGCTCGCTCGGGTACACATTTTCACCAGCCGAAACGATCATATCATCCGCTCTTCCTTTCAGAAAGAAGTAACCTTTCTCATCCCGATAGCCCATATCGCCCGTCTTGATCCAAGTAGACCCGCTTTTTACGCAAAACTGTCCAATCACGCCAGCCGCTGCTTCATGCATGCTCCCATCCAGCACTTTCAATCCCACGCCTTCGATGAGCTTGCCGATCGTGCCTGATGCCGCATCCAAATCTTGCGGCGACGCGATGATACATAGTCCCGCTTCCGATGTGCCGTACAGATTGTACAGCACCTCTCCCAGCTTCGCAGACACCTCTTCCGCCAGTCTCGGATTGAGCTCCGCCCCTCCTGACGCGATACAGGCAAGCGACTTCAAATCTCCTCCGGAATTGCTTGCTCGGAGCATTTTATCGATCATCAGCGGAACGACCGTTATCACTTCTGCCTGATGCTCCCGTACGAGACGGCAAGCATGTTCAGCCTGGAAGATACTCGTAACGACCGACTTCTTCCCAAGTGCGACGAACAGCAGCAATATAGCAATGCCATATCCGTGGTAAATCGGAGTAGCGATATAGACCGTCTTGTACTGCAAGAGCCGCAGCCTCTCCAGCATCGACGAGAAAGGCGGCAAGTAATGGAACAACGAGGGCTTGTGGGCGACCTCCTTCGCTCTTCCCGTCGTGCCGCCCGTGAGCAGCATAAGCTTGCTGTTCGAGTTGCGTTGCCCTCTAGAACTCCTCGAAAGAGGACCGTGAATCATATTGCTAATGGCGGGTAAATTTTCGTGATAGCTTAAAACACTTGCCCCCTTAAAGGTGGATTGCCTTATGAAAGCTGTTAATTCCTCATCATAGATAAGGAAATCGAACGCATGGGCATCCAGCAGTTGCGCGAACTGATCCGAGCTCATCTCGGCATTCATCAAATAAATATCCGCACCTGTCATGGATAACGCAAAAATCGATTTCACTAGCGAAGCATGGTTGCGGCAAAGCAAACCTGCCTTCGAGCGGCTGCCTAGTCCATATTGCTCGCGCAGCTGCACGGCCAGGCACTCTGCTTGATCCAACAGCTGCTGATAGGTTAACGTCTCATGATCGTCTGATAGCGCGACACGATGACGATGCGAGCCGGCAGCAAGCTTCAACAATGCCATCAGGTTGATCCCATACCTGCAAATAACGAATAGCAATCGGTACACGCCGACGGGTGTTAGCAGCTTCATTCGGTATAATACCGACAGTAATGTCAGCAATGGCAGCGTCATCTCCCCCTTCCGCGGAGCCGTCTTTCCGCGAATCGCTCAAGCGTTGCTCTGAATAGAACCGAAGCAAGCTGACCAAGCGGCAGCCACCAAGGCATCCAGCTTCGGCGCCTCGTATATAATGATTTTGCAATAATGTCCGCAACATGATCCGGACTCATCGCAGGCACGGAGCGATAGGCTGCCGTTGGCTCGATCATTGGCGTCCGTACGAGCGGCAAGTAAATAGACGTTGTTGCGATGCCTGATACGCGCAGCTCAGGTGAAGCTGATCGCAGCCATATATCGAAAGCCGATTTGGATGCTTGATAGGCAGCCCATTTCGGGAGAGGAACGATTGATGTATTAATCGTCGATATATTGATGATATGTCCCTGAGCACGTCTCAGCAGCGGAATGAGCGACAACAGAAGCTCTACTGGGGCAACATAGTTAATCGCCATCGTTCTCGTAAAATCATGTTTTCGATCCAATGAATCCATTATGGAGCGATTAATCGATAAACCTGCATTGCTTACAACGATATCAAGTCCGTCTGGCAATCGATGAATGAATGACAGCAGCCCTTCCCGTTCGTCCGCGTCACGAAGATCAGCGCCATAGATGCTCACCCGTGCAGACAGCTTCTCCATCTCCTGTTTCATAACGAGCAGTTTATCCTCTCGCCTAGCTACAAGGATCAGATGCACGGGCAATTCGGCCAGCCTATATGCCAGTCGTTCCCCAATGCCGGAGCTGGCGCCGGTAATCAGAATCGTCTTCTTGCGAAGAGCAGCGGTCAATCTGCTCCTATTTAGCCGCACCCCAGAGGAAAACAACAGCTTCTCCAGTAATCGGTAGTTGTACATCGTCACCATCCTTTCATACGCGTGCTGCGGCTTCCAAACTTATGAATGTAATTGTATCTCCTCTGCCAATACCTGTAAATGAAATCAGAAGACTTATGAAATCCATTATTTACAAACCAGAGATAAAATCATATACTGTATTTAGTTAAGCACTTAACTATGTGGAGGCAACAAAAGAATGGATGATCTCGAACAATTTATTCATGATCTGCCCTTGCGCAACCGAGTATTTTTCGCGCTTGTAGAGGCAACTGCCAGCTTAGTAGACGTATCGGAGCAATATTGGCAATCCAAAGGGCTGAATGGAGCACGAATTCGGCTTCTCGTCGAGATCATGAAGGAGGGCGGCACGATTCTCCCCTCAACGCTTGCCCGCAAGATCGGCGTAACCAAATCGAACATTAGCTTGTTGCTCAGTCCGCTCGAGAGCGACGGCTTAATTAGCCGCAAGCCTCATCCCAGCGACGGACGCATGTCGGTTATTTCCATTACAGCTGAAGGCCAAAGCGTATTGCTGCAGCATCTGCCTGACAATCGGCAACTTATCTCCAATAAGATGCAACAGTTATCTGAAGAGGAGCTTCATCAACTGCTCGCGTTGCTCCATAAGTTGCACCAAGCGTAATGTCGTTTGCTCGCCCATTTAGTTAAGCCATTAACTATCTCCCACAAGAAAGGATAATTCGATATGAAAATCGCTATAACAGGAGCGAATGGCCAATTAGGAATGATCATTATGGAGCAGCTGCTCACGCGCCTCCCCGCCGAGCAAATGATCGCTTGCGTTCGAGAGCCGGGTACGATGAAACGGTTTGAGCAGTTAGGAGTTACGGTTAAGCGGTGCGATTACGACCAGCCAGATACGCTGCCGCAGGCATTCGAAGGTGCTAYGTATGTACTCCTTATTTCCAGCTCCCATAGTGACGATCTTGTTCGTATTCGTCAGCATTCGCATGTCATCGAGGCGGCTAAGAGAGCGGGCATCAGCCATTTGATGTACACGAGCTTCGCTTATCCGGAAGCGTCCACCGCCTCCCTTGCTCATATGCATAGAGCGACGGAGCAAACGATTCTGGCAGCAGGCATGACGTATACCTTTTTTCGCAATGCCTTCTACGTTGATTTCGTTAACGTGTTAGACTTGAACACAGCTATAACAAGCCGTGAACTTGTGATTGCCCCGGGGAATTGGCATTTCAATGCCGTTAGCCGTTTCGATCTGGGAAGGGCGATCGCTTCTGTCCTATCCGAGCCCGAGCTTCATAGCAATAGAGTCTACGAGTTAACTGTACCGACCGCTTGGCAGTTCAACGATCTAGCTAATGCTCTATCCGAGCTGACGGGAACAACCATAACCGTACGAGAGGACGCGGCTGTCCAGCATTGGATCTACGGACTTCTTCGCAAGCTGGACACCTCGTCAACCTCGGATGCGATGGAGCGGCTGATTGGCTCACCGGTTACTTCTCTGCTAGAAACCATTAGACCTTTCATTCATCCCAAACCATAATTATTCCGACTTTCCATTAGCCATCTCGTCGGCTAACGCGATGAGCTTATTCATTGTTTTCCAATTGCGAGTCGTTGGAAGTACGCCGAGCTTCTCCACTTGAGCGGCCAGCTTGGAGTTGCGAATGCTCTGCTTGAACAATAAGTAGACGTCTTTGCCCGCGATTACGAATCGCTCTTCGTCCGTCTCGAATGTATGCAGTCTTTCGACACGCTCCGGCTCCGGCTCGCTAAGCAGCATCGTCACATATAAGCTCTCGCCTTCTCCAGCCTCCGCTTCAGCCATGAGCTCATCCGAGAACGGAAGGCCCGCAACGATAGCTCTCAACTCATCAGCCGTTCGAATAATCGTCTTGATCGAGAACCCGAATACCTTCTGAATCTGCTGCTCAATCCGATCACGCAATACACCTTCGTCTTCTACCGATTCGAACAAAATATTGCCGCTCTGGATATACGTCTGCACATTCGCTAAACCAAGGTCGGCAAGTGCAGCTCTCAGGTCCGCCATCTTCATTTTGTTATTGCCTCCGACATTGATCCCGCGCAGTAACGCAACATGTATCGTCATTTGTTTGATGTTCTCCCTTTCTTTCTATTTCGTGGTCACTTTGGCATACAAGGCGAAGAACAACATCACCTCACCTACAAGCAGGTAGCTAGGCAATACCGTGATGAAGCTTATGACAATAAATACGGCGAGAACGCCGAGCAATAAAGCAAGATGAGAAGTCCCGAGTCTCTGATCACTATGTCTATACTTATGGAATACAAGCGTTGTTGAGAAAAAGTAAAGCAGCACCGAACCGAACAGGAACGTGACCATGTAGACGTAATCCAGCTGATCTAGAAATAATAGACGAATGGACGCCGCCAGCATACATAGTGATATGAAAATAAGCAAATGGCCGTAAATAATAATTTGTCCCGTTGTATTTATATTTTTGTTCACCTTCAGCTCGACATTATCAAAGTATTGCCACCATACCGCGATAGCAAGCAGGAAGGTGAGTACAGCGAATAGAACGGATTCCCAAGTCCACTCGCTGGACTGCAAGACAGCAAGTATACTGACCAATATTTCCCCAAGCAGAATAAGCGTGAACAAGGCGAAGCGCTCCAGCAAATGATGGGTATTGATTGACGTCTTAACCAAATATCGTCTGCCCATAAGCGGCAGAGCCATATCGATGACTATTCCTGCATAAAGGACAGCATATCGTACCCATGAATCGAAGAACAACGAGAGGGAGGAGATGATTAGACCGATCCAGAAACGGCTGCCCAAATATCGTGCCGTATCCTTGCGATGATCGCTCTCCCGCTTGCTGACCGCTAAATATTGAATAGCCGTCATCGCTCTAAGTCCAGCATAACCGATTAGGAAGGTCAAGTAATATTCGTCGAACTCAACGGATAAACTCGCCGTCATAATCAGCGAGAAGAACAACTGCAGAATAAGAAACACACGATGGGATACGCTATCCTCCCCGTACCGGTTAACGAACAGCGATTGACCTACCCAAGCCCACCAGACGGGCACAATAATAAGAACAAACTTCAGCAAATATTGAATGGGAATCGTGTCATGCTCGACATGCAGAAGCACATGACCAGCCTTCGACACTGCTGCCACAAAGAGCAGATCATAAAATAATTCAAGCCAGGTTACTTTTTTGGCAAAATGGGCCATGGACAAATATCATTTCCTTTCCAATGTCGTACTTCTCTTATTGCTATCGTCAAATCTGCTAATCAATAAATCATAATGATGAATCATTTCATTCGAAGGACGAATGCCGAGCTCTCGGCTAAGCAGCCTTGCAAAATCCGTATAAAGGACCGTCAACCCTTTCTTATCCCCTGTCATCTCCCGAATCGTCATCAGCATGCGAATAACCGAATCATCTAGCGGATTACGCTCGTTTAGCTTGAGCAATAGCTTCGAGGCTACCGACGAATCCCCTATGGAGATAAGCAACTCAGCGAGCTGCTTAACGAATGAAGCATACAAATCCTCGTAACGCTCCGTTTCATAAATGGCCCATATATACGCCTTGTCGCCGAATAACCTGCCCGCATAAAGCCGCTCAACCTGCAGCGCCCGCTCCATATCACGCACTTCGTTTGGCCGAATCTCTTCGACTCGCCTTGCGAACTCTATATAATCGATTATGGAATCCTTTAATTCCAGCGCGTATCCGTCATTCTCCGACCGCACAACATCGCGCAGGCCTATCGTCTCCAGCGACTTACGAAGCTGATAAACAGTCGTATTCAGATAGCTCTCCGCATTCGAAACGACCATACCGCCGAATATATCCTCGACGAGCCTGGAACGCGGAATTCGCCGTCCATGATGGATAAGCAAGTAGGCGAACAGCTCCGCGCACTTGCGCGAGATCCACTTCACCCTTCCTCGTTCATTGCTGACGGAAACATCGCCAAGCACCGTTACCCTTGTCTTGTCCGACTGCTCAGTTCCCGGCTCGACCTCCCGCGAAGGACTCGCCTGCCTGCGGTTCGCAAGGATACGGTTCACTGTCCGCCCAAGCCGTTCTTGAGAAACCGGCTTTACGAGGTAATCAACGACGGCAAGCTCATAGGCTCTAAGCGCATAATCCTTATGCGACGTGACGAATACAATCTGTAATTCAGCATTCGCAGCTTCCATGCTGACTGCGAACTCCATTCCGCTCTCTCCCGGTATCGAGATATCGACGAATGCCAGCTCAATATTCCCGCTGTCGCGTATGAAGGAAGCGGCGGACTTCGTATCCGTAAACGCGCCTGCAACTTCAATCCCCGGCAGCTTCGCTAACATTTTACGCAAAATAAGATGCATTGCGGGTTCGTCGTCAACCAGTATAACTTTCATACAACTCCGCCTCCCTTCCTTCGCTATCGAACGCCTCGCGACCGCCAAGAGAACCTGGCAGCGTGAACGAGAATGTCGTCCCCTTGCCTGCTTCGGTGCTGAACCATAGGCTGCCTCCGTTAATACGAACGAATTCCCGAGTCAGCACGAGACCGAATCGCATCGCACCGCGTTCGTCTTCTTGATCTAGAGGACCGAGGAGGGGCTCCTCCATAAGCAGCAATTCAGTCGTCTTCTTATCCATGCCGACACCGTTATCGCGTACAGATACAACGACAAGCTCCCCTTCCAATACGGCTTCCAGCTCAATAAATCCGCCCACTCCTGTATATTTGATCGCATTCGAGAGCAGGTTCCGCAGAATAAGATCCAACATCTCTTTGTCCGCTCGTACGGTGAGCCGCTCATCGATCCGTTCTGTCATACGGATTTGCTTCATGCCGGCCTTCGTACTAACCATGGACAGAGCTTGCCTGACAACCTGCTGCAAATTCCAGCCCGATGGCCGGAATACGACCTTCCCACGCTGGCTGCGATACCAGTCAAGCAGGTTCTCGACGAGGTGAAACGTATTTTGCATTTGCCCTTTCAGCTCGCGGAACAACTCGGCATGCTCCATATCAGCCTCAGTCAGCTCCTCGCCGAGAAGCTCGGTTAAGCTAACGAGAATGGCGATCGGATCGCGAATATCATGGGTGACGACGGTAAACAGCTTGTCCTTGAATGCGTTCAGCTCGGACAATTGTCTTGCGTTCTCACGCAGCCTCGCCTCGTTCTCCTTCATCTCCGTAATATCGGTGAACAGCAATATTTTGCCTATCGGGAGCGTGCTTGTATCGTAAATGAACGATAATCTGCAGTCATAGTGACGATTGCGGTTCAACATGAACCGTTGGAAAGAGAAGCGTTCCTCTTCGGACGTTGCTGCAATAACAGGCGTCAGAAGCTCCGGACAATCGGACAGAACCTGAACGGCCGGGATCGGCAATTGCTTCGCCAGGCCAAGCTCCGGAAGCACTTCGCAGGCCGCTTTATTGAAGCTGACGATCTGATCCTCATAGTCGAGCAGTATCGCGCCATCGCGAATCGTATCGAATACTTTGGCCATTGCTAGCGGCGTCAGACGGAGCAGATTAATGCGATAGATGCCCCATAAGTAAACAACGCCCGACACGGCAAAGCCGAACGGAGTCAGATCGACGTTAATGCCTGTCCAGAAAAACATATTGAATAAGAATGGAGCTGCTGCGCCGATCAGTAGCACGGCGATTTGCTTGCGCACATTCGCCATGGATCGCCAGTACATCGATAGGTACAGCATAATGCCGCAAAGCATGACGGCGTAGTTGTAAGCCGTATGTACTTTGTATCCGAATCCCTTAACCGTCGTATATAGCGGAATGGAGGTGTCAGAATGCCATATGTATTGCTCGTAGATAAGATGATGCCAATCATTCRTTAGATGCAGGAAAAAGACAACAACGGGAATAATGAAGAGAGCTGACATCATGCTTCTGCCGAGCTTCGCCGCCGTCCCCGTAAATTGGATCGCCTGCAGCAGCCAAAGCGTGGAGACGAAAGGGATACCCAGGTATTCGATCTGGAGCGACAGCTTGAACGTATTCAAATCGCTGCTTAGTAGTTCAAGAACGTAGCCTGACGCATAAAGGACTGCGCCTATCATAATGGCAATCAATGTTTTCGCGCCGGGCAAATGCCGTTTCCGATAGGACAACGAAGCGACGAACAACATGAGAAGTATGGCGAGCACTAGCAAAATAACCATCCCTTGCTTCGTATCCATCGACCAGCCTCCCGCTCTGAATCTCTCACTAAGCTCTAAACGAATTATATATTCAAAAAGCGGCGTCTGCATACAAAATCATTTCAGTAATAGCCGGATCAACTCTGGTTATACTCGACCTAAGCAGGGGGAAAATACTAATCAAAGGTCTATTTTATACCGATACTACTTCCAGTATAGTTCAAATGTACAATAATTCTAGGAGGTTTTATTCGCATGACAGAAGCCGTGTTGCAGCTTCGCAACGTAACCAAATCGATTGGCGGACGCAAGATCGTCGACAATCTGAGTTTCGATATACCCGCAGGTGAAGTATTCGGATTTCTAGGGCCGAACGGTGCCGGTAAAACAACAACGATTCGTATGATTGTAGGCTTGATCTCAATGTCCAAAGGGGAAGCCCTCATAAAGGGAATATCCGTCAGCGAGCACTTCGAGCTGGCCATGACGCATGTCGGGGCAATCGTCGAAAATCCGGAAATGTATAAATTTTTGACCGGATATCAGAACCTCGTTCATTTTGCAAGACGGCACAAAGGAATCACGAAAGAAAGAATCAATGAAGTCGTACAGCTGCTCGGGCTTCAGAACCGCATCCACGAGAAGGTTAAGCGCTACTCGCTCGGCATGAGACAGCGGCTTGGCGTTGCCCAGGCGATTCTGCATCGCCCTTCGCTGCTGATCCTTGACGAGCCGACTAACGGACTTGATCCGGCAGGCATTCGCGAGCTGCGCGATTATTTGCGCAAGCTGACGAGAGAAGAAGGCATCTCCGTCATCGTCTCCTCCCATCTGCTATCCGAGATGGAACTCATGTGCGATAGAGTCGCCATCATCCAAGCGGGCAAGCTCATCGATATACGCTCGCTGCAGGAAGCTCGCGATTCGATCGAATCGAAGATCGTAATCGAGGTCGGCGACCATATTGGCGCGCAGCAGCTGCTTGCTTCAATCTTCGATGCTTCGCGCATTACCGTGAAAGGCAATCTGCTTGAGCTTGCCGCAGATAAAGCAGCGATTCCCGATATTACAAGGCTGCTCGTCAGCTCGGAAATAGATGTGCTTGGCATTCACGCCGTACAGAAGTCGCTGGAAGACCAGTTCCTTGAAATTACCGGAGGTGAGATGATTGTCTAGTTTGTCTAATCTAATTCGAAATGAAAATATGAAAATTTATCGCCGTCCTCGAACGTGGCTCATGATCGCCTTTCTCATTTTGGCAATAGCGTTGATGAGCGGTATTATGAAATGGGATTCGAGCCAGAATTCCAATGTCAACTGGGAAAATAGCCTGATCGAGCAAAACAACTATTATCAGCAAGAGCTTCAAAATAACAAAGAGCTGTCCGAAGGCGACAAAACCTATTTCACGAATGAAATAAAGCTCAACGAATATTATCTGGAACAGAACATAAATCCTAACGAATTATCGTTATGGACCTATGTGAACAACTCGGCTTCCTTAATTATACTGGCGACGATACTTACGGTCATTATCGCTGCCGACATGATTGCCGCTGAATTCACTTGGGGTACGATTAAGCTTCTGCTTGTCGGTCCGRCATCGCGTTCGAAAATATTGTTAAGCAAATATATCGCAACGCTCGGCTTCGCGCTTCTGCTGCTGATCCTAAGCTTCGCAAGCGCATTTGCTGCCGGCGGCATCCTTGAAGGCTTCGACGGCACTAGCCAATCGAGCATAACGATAACCGAAGCAGGCGTAATCGAAGGGAGCTCCTATTTCGTTCAATCGTTGGAGAAATACGGCTTTTCCGTTGTATCGATGCTCATGTACGTCACGATGGCTTTCATGATTTCATCCGCTTTCCGCAGCTCTTCGATGGCGATCGCCTTCTCCCTGCTGTTCATGCTGGTCGGCAACATGCTTTCGGCCCTATTGAGCGGTTACGGCTGGGTGAAGTACCTGCTGTTCTCCAACATCGATCTGACGCAATATATGAGCGGCTCATCGCCGCTGCGACCGGAAATGACGCTATCGTTCTCGATCATCATGCTCGTCGCCTACTATGTCGTGTTCCAGCTTGTCGCTTGGCTGTTGTTCACGAAACGCGACGTAGCCGCTTAACTTCGTTTGTATGACAAAGAGCAAGAGCCCGCCAGGAAGAAGTCATTCCTAGCGGGCTCTTGTTTGTCACACAAATAGAAAACACTCCTTCTAAATGAAGGAGTGTCGGTTGTTCGACTTAAGATAAACGTATCGCAAATGCTAGTCTAAGCCATGCTCTTCGCGAATCTTGTATAGACCTTGAATGAGCAATTCCGCAGGATCGCGGTTCATCATCAGATGCGTAAACAAAAGATGGAGCGGAACAGCACAAACATTGTTGCCGTCGATAATGGACGGGAATCCGGCTTCTAGAACCGGACCTTGCTCGGGATGCATATCAAGACCTACATGCACCTTCTCCGGTGCGAATTCCGAGCGAATGGCTTCCATGCAAGCCGGTACGAGCTGATTGTCGATAATGCCTTTGGCTGCTTCCTCAGTAGCCGGAGGGGTTGGAAACGGTTTGCCGCCTTCTTGCTTCATCATTTCGAAGTAGAACGAAGACATCCACTGCGCAGGATCGCCGCCAGACTGGAACTTCGCGACGAGCTCTTGCAGGAAGAAACCGCATACATAACCGTTCTTGGACTCGTCCTTCACTTGAAAGAGGAATACCGGGCCGTATCGTTCTTGATTCACAACTTGACCCTCGACATCGTCGAAGTACATCTTCAATGCCGTAAGTCCGTTATGATAGACTGCCTTGATCAATTCGACCATTCTTTCGTTGGAATCGTTTGCTTGATTCTCGTTGTTGCCATTGACGTCTGCATTTTTCGTCTCATTGTTCATCGTCTGCTTCACCCATTACCATCATAGCATTTTGCCGCTTGGGCAGTCTAGTCCGTCCTCTCATGCCCGAAAATACGCTTTGGCAGAACCTGCAAATCCATGGTATATTCTAGTTGATTTTTCTTCTATGACTTGAGATCGATCCTATGGCCAAAGGTGGAATTGTTATAAAATCAAATGTACATTCAAAGTACAGATGGATCGTTCTGATTTCCATGATCCCGATCATCGTTTCAATTGAAATGATGTGGTTATCATTAGCGCCGATCTCAAGCTTAGCCGAGAGCTATTACGGAGTGGGCAGCTTGTCCATCGCTTTATGCTCAATGAGCTTCATGCTGATGTTCATCCTGTTCTCCTTTCCGGCATCATGGGTAATCGACCGTTACGGGTACCGGACCTCCTTGATAATCGGCGCATCATTAACGGCAATCTTCGGATTGCTTAGAGCCGTCTTCGCTGATGACTTTACAATCGTCTTAATAACCCAGTTCATTATTGCTATCGCACAGCCATTTCTGCTGAATCTGTCTACCAAAGCAGCCGCGGATTGGTTTCCTGTAACCGAACGATCGACCGCTGCTGGTCTGTTGACGCTTGCTCAATACGTGGGATTCATCGTTCCCGTGGTGGTGGCACCGATCGTAGCGGAGCAATCCGGCATTCCGCAATTGTTCATGCTGTTCGCGATTATCGCCATTGTATCGGCATGCATCGCTATTCTATTCGCCTTCGTAAAGTCACCCGCCAGTACTGGCGAGGCATTACCGACTGCAACAGCTATGAATCTATCGACTGTGAAACAGCTGATCAATAATCGGGCTTACGGTCGCATCTTACTCATTAGCTTCATCTCAATCGGCATTTTCAATACGATCTTAACGCTGCTTGAGAATATTATGCTGCCAAGAGGAATAACGACAGACGAAGCAAGCATAATAGGAGCTATCTTCATCGTTGCAGGAATTATCGGTGCTATTCTGCTGCCCCTGTATTCCGATAAACGCCGGCTAAGAGTCCCCTTCTTCATTACGGCAATCGCCGTGCTGCTTCCCACGTATCTTGCGCTTGCCCTTGCCAATAACGTCATATGGCTTATCATCAGTGCCGGAATTGCCGGCTTCGCCATCATGGGCGTAGCGCCGATTTTGTTCCAACACGGCTCAGAAACCGCATATCCCGTCCAAGAAGGCATGTCTCTAGGCGTCATTCTGCTGGGCGGCCAAGTGTCAGGCACTGCATTCGTATATTTGTTCGAGAAATCCACCGACGCGTTCGGCTCCATTCTACCGGCGATGCTCGTGTTCGTTGTGTTGACAGCGGCACTGCTGCCGAGCGCATTCCRAATCAAGGAATCTTCTATATCGGGATAACGAAGCTGCCCCATGGTCATGTTATGACCATGGGGCAGCTATAAGCAATGATTTACTCCGGCAATCGTTCCCCTACCGAACCATCCGTAAAACCTAAGACGATTCTTTCCGCCATGTTCACGAACAACCCGTTCTCGACGACGCCCGGCCACTTATTCAAAGTTTCGCTTAAGGACTTTGCATCCTTAATTACGCCGAAGTGGCAATCAATAATGTAGTTTCCGTTATCGGTAAGGTAAATCTCATCACCGGCCATTCGAAGGACCGGATCGCAGCCAAGCTTGCCCAGCTGCCTGCTTGTCAGCTCCCAGCCGAACGGCACGACTTCCACCGGCAGCGGAAACTTTCCTAATGATTCAACCCATTTGGACTCATCGGCAACGACGATGAATCGCCGGGATACGGAAGCAACCAGCTTCTCGCGGAGCAGAGCGCCGCCGCCGCCCTTAATTAAGCTCAATTCGCCGTCCGATTCGTCGGCGCCGTCAATCGTCAAGTCGATCTCATCCACCTCAGCCAAGTCCAGTAGCGGGATGCCTAGCTCAAGCGCCAGCTCTTCCGTTCTCMGTGACGTCGGTACGCCTTGGATTTGCAGACCCTCGCGAACCCTCTCGCCAAGCTTCATAATCGTCCAATAAACCGTCGATCCCGTACCGAGGCCTACGACCATCCCGTTCTCCACATACGCGGCCGCTTTTTCTCCAGCAAGCTTTTTTCCATCCATATTCGAATTCTCCCTTATATTACAGCTTGAGCAAAAACTGCATCGCTTTATCGTTGAAGCCCGGCAAATGTTCGTGACCGAAGTCCGGGAACAGCTCAACCTGCTTCTGAGCTTTGATCTTATTATAAGCCGCAAATTGCGTGGATGGAGGGCAGATCGTATCGCTTAACCCAACACCCATCAGCACGTCGCCTTCGATTCGTTCAGCCAAATATTGGATATCAATATAGCCCAGCTTCGTAAAAATTTCTTCCTCACGCTCATGCTGCGGATCAAAATGACGGAAGAACGTCCTAAGCTCGGCATATGCATCCTTAGCGAGGTCCATCTCCCACACGCGCTGATAATCGCTAAGAAACGGAAATACAGCCGCTAACCGCTTAATTCTAGGCTCGAGGGCGGCACAAGCAATCGTGAGCGCGCCTCCTTGCGAGCCGCCCATCGCGCCTACGCGCTCAGGGTCAACCTCCGGCATGGACATCGCAATTCCAGCCAGCTGCGCCGTGTCCAGGAAAATATGGCGGAATAACAGATGATCAGGGTTGCCGTCCAATCCGCGGACAATATGTCCGTTCATCGTCGTCCCCTTCACGCCGCCCGTATCTTCCGACAGCCCGCCTTGCCCGCGGCAATCCATCGAGAACACCGAGAAGCCAAGTGCAACGTATTGAAGCTTGTCCTGCCAGTCGCCCGCATTATCCGTATAGCCATGGAATTGCACGATCGCAGGATGAGGCTCGGCAGTATGCAGCGGCTTCAAATATTTAGCATGAATTCGCGMCCCTCTGACACCGGTAAAATACAGATCGAAGCATTCCGCGTTAGGCACTTGAAATTCGMTTCGAATCAACTCAATTTGAGCATCGACCGCCTTCATTTCGGCAATCGCCCGATCCCAATACTCGGCATGATCAGACGGTTTCGGATTCCGCCCCTCATACTTATAAAGCTCTGCAATAGGTTTGTCTACTAATGGCATTTTCGAATTCGACCTCTCTCTCTTTGCGTAAAAGCGTTTTCCTTAGTTTATCATATCGTCATCACTGTGAAACTTATAAATCAATAGATTTGTATATAAAAAAACATGCCGGAAGCAGGCATGTTTCGTCCATTCCTTACTCGTTTACCTCGATCGTTCCTGCCTTCATAACGAAATACCCTCTGTTCGCGAAGGAAAGGATTCTACTTACGCTAATGCCGGTTTGGTTCGAAAGATCGAGAACCATCGTATCCGGATAAGCGACAACAATGTCGCGCAGCTTGTGGTACATGTCCTCGCAGCTTTTGCACATGTTTTTGCTCGTTTTCTCGGATAGCTCACCACAAAAGTCGCAAATTTGATAGTTTGCCATGATGTCTCCTTCCTCTCGCTAGAAGCGGTGAGTCATTCCAATGATATGGCATAATTTGCCGAATTATAGGTATTTTATCACATCGAATAGACATATAGCTCTATAAATTTGAACAAAGCTTGCAAATGCATAGTTTTGAATCAGTTCACTTGACTCAATGAACGCCAAGCCCCGTATTTCGGTAATGTCCAGGAGAAACGCCGGTCCACTTCTTGAACGCGTTCTGGAACGCGCTAGGCTCGGAGAAGTGAAGCAAATAGGCGATCTCGCCTATCGAATAAGCTTTTATTTCCAAATAACTGAATGCGAGCTCCTTCCTTACGCGGGCTGACAATAAATTGTACGAGGTTTGCTCGTCATTTAGCTTATTTTACAGCGTTCTAGTGCTCATATTGAAATAGTCGGCCGTCTGCTGCAGCGTAGGAAAATAGGCGGGCATACATTTCATCATCCACTGAAACACTTGGTCAGAGAACGCGTTCCCTTGTATGAGCCTCTCCTTCGTCTCTTCCGCCAGCTTCTCGAAGATGCCAAGCAGCTTCGGGTCCGCGTACAGAACAGGGTAATTCAGCACTTCCTTATTCATTCGCAAAAAGTTATCCTCTGCGCCGAATCGGGGCGTTCTGCCGAATACCGACTCGTAAGGCTGCGTAGAAAAAGGCGCTTCATGTGTGAACTGCACTTTGAATAAACCATCGAAATCGCTATTCGTTGATCTTTCAAGCTAAATCCCGCCTTTGCGCTTTTGTTCACTTTTATTGCGCCGCTCGTCATTCATCACTTGCCGCAGTTTTATTATGCTGTATATATCTTACAACAATATTGCGGAGGAGATCGATCATGAAATCAAATATTCTCGTCATTACCGGCCACCCCGACACCGAAAGCTTCTGTTCGGCGTTGTCCCAAGCTTATATCGAAGGCGCCAAAGAGCAGCCGGTCCAAGTTCGCGCCCTTCATATGGGCGAGCTCGAATTCGAGCCGAACTTAAAGTTCGGTTACCGCCAAAGAACGGAGCTCGAGGCTGATCTGCTTAAAGCCCAAGAGCTTATCCGATGGGCGGATCGTATCGTGCTTGTCTACCCCGTATGGTGGGGCATGATGCCTGCCGTAATGAAAGGTTTCTTCGACCGCATCCTGCTGCCGGGCTTTGCCTTCAGGTATAAGGAGAACTCCATGTTCTTCGATAAGCTGCTAACCGGCAAGACCGCCCGGCTCATCGTGACGAGCGACACGCCGTCTTGGTACAACCGGCTGATCTACGGGCAAGCGGGACACCGCGTCGTGAAGCAAAGCATCCTGCAATTCTGCGGCATCAAGCCCGTTCGCGTAACGGATATCGGCCCGGTTACCCACGCGACGGCAGAGAATCGGAAGAAGTGGCTGGAGCAAGCGAAGCGGATGGGCGCGCGATTGGCGTAAAACTATAAAAGCCCGCGAATCAGAGAGGATTCGCGGGCTTTTTTCTTTGTCTATTTTCCAACTAATCGCTTTCCAGCTTATTCTTGTACTCCATCGGATTGATGCCGTGATATTCCTTGAATATTCTAGAGAAGTGGACGCTGTTCTCATAGCCGACGCGGTTGGCAATCTCATAGCTTCGCAGCGTCGTGGTCAGCAGAARATCTCTCGCCTTGCGCATCCGAACGCTAATGCAATACGTCCAGATGGTCATCCCGGTCTCCTCTTTGAACAGAATAGCCAAATGCGAGCGGCTCATCGCGACATGGTCGGCTACATCCTGCAGTCCCCATTTCTCCGCGTAATGTTCTTCGATATATCGTTTCACTTGATCGACCGCGCCTTGCTTCTGGAGGTTTTTGCTTCTTCTCGCTCCCTCCATTAGCACGTTCGCCGCCTCCTCCAGCCTTCTTACCGCGCATAACCGAAAGTAAGACCGCACGCGCGAATTAGCTAACGTAACTTCTCCGAGTCCGGTATCTTCCCCTTCCTCGTAATTCACGACGATATCCTGCTTTTTCAGTTCCTCGATGAGGAGCTGCGTCCATGCCATCGCCAGCTCGTTCAATATTTCGAGCCGTCCGTCAAGCCACTCTTCCAGAACGGCCAGCGTATCTACGATCAGCAGCGGCTGTCCRTGCAAGTACACGGAAGTGATCATCTCGATCCATTGATTAAGCAATGCCTTGCAGCTTGGCAGCTTGCGCAACAGCAGCTGGTTCGCTTCATATCGCCGCTGCGTCTGAATTCTCGCGCATGCCTTGCCCAGCACTTCGGTCAATACGTCCGGGTCTACCGGCTTAAGCACGTAATCGATAGCCCCAAGCTGTATGCTCCGCTTCGCATATTCGAAATCGTCATAGCTGGAAATAACGATGCAGGTCATCCACGGATACTGCCGATTGACAGTCTCAATTAATTGAAGCCCGTCAACGAGCGGCATCCTGACGTCCGTAATGCATATATCGGCAAAGTGGCCTTCCAGCCAATCGAGAGCTCTCTGACCATTCGCTAATGCAGCTGAGACGACTACCCCCTCCATATCGGATAACCGGATAGACAGGCTTCTGCGGATCAGCTCCTCGTCATCGACGATTACGATTCGGTTCATAATTCATTCTCCCCTTTATTTCCAACATCTCTTAATCGCAATGGCAATATGACTTCCACGACAGCTCCGCCCGAGCTGGCATCATTGTAAAAGCGGATGTCCGCCTCGCCCGCATAGAACATATGCAGCCGATAGATCAGATTCGATATCCCTACCCCCGTATAGTCGTAACGATGACGCGGGTCTCTCGCAAGCTCCGCTCTCAGGCGGGCCAATACTTCTGGCGAGAAGCCGTGACCGTTGTCTTGGACCGTTATTCGAAGCCTTGAGGCATTGATGATCTCCGCGGCAATACGGATATCGACCGATTCCGCGGTCGTTTCTCTCGTATGCTTGATGCTGTTCTCCACGATTGGCTGGAGCAGCGCTTTAGAGCAACAAACGTGCGTCATTTCCTTCGGAACATCGATAGAGTAAGTCAAATCATCGCCGTAACGGATTTTCATAATAGCCAAGTAATCTTCCGTATAACGAACCTCATCCGCAAGACTGACTTCCCATTCTTTGTAGTCCGACGTATACCTGAGCATATGGGACAGCGCTACCGCAATGCTCCCTATGTCCGGTTGCTTGTAGATGACTGCCATCGAGTTAATCGACTCCAGCGTATTGTATAAAAAATGAGAATTGATCTGGGATTGCAGAGCGGATACAACCGCCTTATGCTGCTGAACGCGAATCTCGGCTAAATCGTTAACCGATTGCTCCAGATGGCCAAGCAGACTGTTGAACGATAAGCTTAAATCCGTCACCTCATCATTCCCGTCGACCTGCGCGMGAAATTTGAAGTCGTTTTTGATTTGCGTGATGACCATAGCCTGTCTCAGCTTGGCTATCCGCTTAACGATGGAGGTCGTGGCCAAATAGGTAAGCACAACCGCTATAATCAACGCCGTCACCGATATGAAAATCGTCATATTGCGGACATAATCAATGCTCCCGGCAATTTTCTCGTAAGGGATCACGGCGAATATTTTCCAATTCGTTCGATCAATGGATTGGAATACGATAAGCTCCTCTCTGGAGCGATCATTGATGGAGCCTTCGCTCTTGCCGTCCAGCAGTCTAACGATCCGATCGTCCGTATGCTTCATCACCTCGCCCGGATTGGAATGGTGAATGACCGTTCCGTCCTCGGTTATAACGGCGGCCACGCTGGAATCGGCGATGCTGATTTCGTCCATGACGTTTTGGGAGGGTGTAAGCGAAATGTCCATTTTGACATAACCGTTATTGAATTTTTTGAAAAGGGTAAGCACCGGTTTCTCCGACTTGCGATTGCCGAAATCCAAATAATAGTCCGCCACCCGCGGTATGAATTTCACCTTGTCATAGTTGCCAAGCCCGCCTAAGAACGGCTCGTCCCGCACGCTGTAATCGAGCGAAAGCACATAGCCGTTGGCAAAAGTCTGCTCCCGTCCATTCGGGTTGTACATCGTGACAGACATGACCTCCGGATATTGCAGAAAGATGCGGTTCAAGTAATTGACCTTAATTCGTTCATAATATCGAACGAGATCGGAAGAGAGTTCCGTATCGTTCGAGGCATGCAGCCATTCCCGGTATTCCAGGCTGCTTCCAAGCAGCAGGAAAATCATTTCGTATTCCGAATAGAAACGATTCAGGTTCATATTCGCTTGCGTAAGCACTTGATTCGTCAGCTTATCGATATCTTTGCTGACGGAATGCATCGTCTGGACATAGCTGAAATAACCGATGGCTGAAACCGTGAAGATGAGTATCGTTACGATGAGCGCGATCAGCTTCCACTTTAGCGATCTTTTCATATACTTGATGATKGGCTTCAACAATCTCGTTTCCTCCAGGCCAGGTCGGATGCACTTCTATTACTACTCTATTAACTCTAATAACTCTCTCGGCAAATCACAAGAGTAGACCGCGGCGAACGACAATGTTCGCCACGGCCAATATTTGGGTTTAATCGAAGATATAGCTTAATAGTCTGTACATTAACACAGCAGCTTCTGCACGGTTGGATTGGCTCGTTGGATTCAGTTGCGCTGCGCTGCCTTGTACAAGCCCTTCCTTCACCATAGCTGCAATCGCAGATTCCGCATAAGGAGCAATCGCGCTGCGATCCTTGAATGGCGCAAGCTGCTGCTCCGGAGATGCAACCGGCAATGATTTGCCAGCAAGCGGCAGCGCCCTTGCAATTAGCGTGAACATCTCTTGGCGGGTGATTGGCGCTCTTGGTTGAAACAGACCGCCTCCCTTGCCGCTCGTTATGCCAAGTGAATGCGCAACTTCGACTGCTTCATAGAAGTAATCGGTATCCTTGACATCTCCGAAGGAAGATGACTTCACATCGACTGATAATTCGAGAGTGTCAACCAGCATCTTCAAGAAGTCTGCACGAGTTATCGAAGCAACGGGGTTGTAGGCGTTCTCGGATACGCCGCGAACAACGCCTCTCGCTGCAAGAGCTTCGACGGCTACACGCGCCCACGGTACAGCAGCCAGATCAGTAAATGTTTTGTCGTTATAGACGACGGCATATTTACTGAAATGATCTGTAGTGAAGCGTATCTCCCCTGTTGCTTGATTGTAGCGTCCAGACGGCACGCCACGCACTCCTCCATCGTCGCCGACATACCAGACCGACAGATGCTGCGAATGCTGGCGCTCCAAGTCTGTCGCTTGATAAGGAATACGAACCTCGATCGGTGCTTCCTTATTATCGTAAAGCAGCTCAGAGCCTTGCGACGACACCGACAACTCTAATATAAGGCCGACTTTTCCGCTTAGCTCCGTATCGGCTGGTAGTTGAGCTCGTGATATGCTGACGGTTACGAATGCCGCAGCTTTGGCAGCGGCGTTGTTCGCCAGCATATGTCCCGGAAGCGTCAACGTTCCCCAGTCGGTAATAAGCTCAATTACTCTATTGCTGCCGCTGCTTGTCAGATAGCTGGCCGGTATTTGCAAGCCATAGGAAGTCGTATCTGGCGCAGGAGGCAGCTTAACGCTTATCACGTTTTTTCCTGACGCATCAGTTGCGGTCTTGCCGAATGCCTCGGCAAGTATCGTCCCTTCTAGCGACAATACAATCGGCCCGCTTCCTGGAGTCACGAACAAATCGGGGAACAAGATGCTTACTTTGCCATCGCTAGCCATGATGAATGGCTGCTCCTCCGTCTCCTGCACGGGCGGAAGCGTGTTATTCCCTGCTGTCTTGGTGCGTGCGCGAACCGATGGGCCATTGACGGACTCGTTCCCTGCCTCGTCGACCGCTTCTACCTTAAAGTCATAATCCGTGCCCGGCGCTAAGTCAGTTACTGTCCAGCCCGTTCCAGGCGGCGTCGCTGCTTCACTTCCATTAATGAACAGCTTGTAGCCTGTTACGCCGATCTGATCGATCGCCGCATCCCAAGTTAACCGTATGGAAGTTTGGCTTACTGCGCTAGCCAAGAGCCTGCTGCCAATCGGCCAGCCTGGAGGCAGCGTATCTTGTGGCACCGGAATGATGGGATCTGTCGTGCTCGGCCCGAATACCGTCCAGTTGCCGACGATATCGACCGCTTCGACTTTATACACGGCATCTGGATCGCCAGCCATATCCGAATAGCTAGTGAAGCCGCCATCTATCAGGGCGATTGGCACACCGTCCCGATAAAGCTGATAATGCTTAACCGCAATATTGTCTACCGCTGCATCCCATGCTACATGAACCGCGCCTGTCTCCAGCACCGCGTTGATCCGCGAGCCGGTCGGCCACTGCGGCGTAATCGTATCCTGCTGCAGCGTCTTTACCGTCTCGGCTGACAGCGGGTCTGAGAGGTTGCCCGCTTCATCCAGCGCTCGAACATGAAACGTATAAGACGTATCGCTGCTTAGTCCGGAAGCAAAGTAACTGTCTGCCTGCGCGCCTGCTTCACCGATAATCGTGTCGCCCTTGTAGATGCGATAATTTGTTACAGCTGTATCATCCGTCGCATGAGGCCAATGAAGCCATACGCCAGACGTTGTCACAATCGATGCCGTTAGCTCGTCGTCTTCCCCCCATACCGGCACGCTGTCGTCGGCGGCTAACGTTGTGACTGGAATCGCTGCGCTGCTTGCCGCGTTGCCCGTGCCATCTTGCGCCTTCACGCTGAACGAATAAGCTGTGCCAGGCTGCAGTCCCGTAACCTCATATCCATGTACATCGCCAGCCACTTCATTAATCTTAACGCCGCCATTATAAATCGCATAAGCTTCAATGCCGTACTGGTCCTCGGCTGGTGTCCACTCAAGCATAACGCCAGTGCGCGTTACACGAACTGCTTGAACGGCAGCACCATCTGGCCAAGATGGAGCAACCGTATCGGTTGCCGCTGTCGTTGCCTGCGCGGCAGGTCCTGTTGTCGTTTCATGAACCGCATCCAGCGCTTCTACCTTGAATGAATAGCTCGTATTCGCTGTTAATCCTGTTGCTTCATAGCTCCGTACATCTGCCGGCAACGTATCGATTGCAGTACCGTCGCGATAGATTTTGTAACCATTCACACCTGCGTCATCGGTAGCCGCTGACCAAGCAAGCTTGACCCTGTTCGGCTTCACATCGCTCACGTTCAGCGTAGCCGCATCCCACTCCGGTGCGCTTGCATCTGCTGGAATCTCGTCCGTGCCGACCGATAGATAAGGCTTCAAGGCAGCGTTCGTCCCAGTCGCCTCCTTGGAGTGGATATCGACATTCTGATCAAGCCATCTGTCGTCAGTCAGCTTGAAGGTGACAATTCCATCGCCATTCAGCTCTGATTGAACGTAATCCGTCACCGGAATCGACACCCAATAACCGGCGTTTCGCACGGTCGCGCTGCCTAACAAGCTGCCGTCAACCGGCTTGTTCTTCCAATTAACCGTAGTCTCGGACCAGCTGTCGCCCGCTGCATACAGATCCATGCCAATATCCAAATTCGGCGTTTGCACCGCATACACGTAAAGGTTTAATGTAGCTTCATATACACTTCCAGTTACCGTGTCGAGCGGGAATTTCAAGTACGCTCTGCGGTTATTGCCCGTGTTTTTGTTCTGCTCCGTTGCCGAAGCGCCCGCCGCGTTCTTGTACCGCAGATAGGCTATATTGTTCGTCGTGCCGTCTCCTCCGAACACGGCAGGAGCTTGAATGAAGGCGTCGTCGCTCGGGTAAAGCGTAGTATGGTTCCGAACGACGCCGGACGAGGTATGAACCGTAACCGCAGGTCCAGTCGAAGTCCAGTTGCCAGCGGCGTCTCCCGCTTCGACCCGAAACGCATAAGTCTGGCCCGCTTCCAGATCATCAGCATTATAGTGAAACGAATTGCCGTCCACTTCAGCTAGGACCGTATCGTCTTGGTAGATTCGATAAGCGGCAACCGCTATGTTATCCGTCGCAGTCGTCCAGTTCAAGCTGACGGTACGATCCGTCAAAGCGCTGTAATGGAGCGTTCTCGACTTTGGCCACGTTGGCAAGACGGCATCTTGAGTGACAGCCGTGCTTACCGTTGCTGCTGGCCCATTCGTTGTCCAATTGCCGGCATGATCGGCAGCCTCTACTCTGAACGTATACGTTCGATTCTCTGTTAATCCGTTAATTTGGTAGAAATCGACGGATGACGGCAGCGTTACGAGTTCTTTGACGCCGTCGAACAATCGGTATGCAGTTACGCCGCCGGCATCCCGTGCCCCGCTCCAGCTCACCTTGACGCTGTCGGCCTCGACATCCGATGGCGTCAAGCTCGCGTCTACCCATACGGGAGCGGAGTGATCGGCGGCGCCTAATGTCTTGAAGGTGACTATCGGTCCGCCCAGCGACAGATTGCCGTTCGCGTCCTTCGATTCGACGCGAACGGTATACGATGTTTGTTCCATCAGATCGGTTAGCTCGTAGCTTCGCGCTGTCGTTTCATGAACGATCCGTCCATTCACGTAAATCCGGTAGCCGCCTACGACCCCATTATCGACGCCTGCCGGCCAGTTCAATATTGCTCCGTCTTCTCTTAGCCCGGATACGGTGATGAACGAGCCTTTGCTCCAGCCAGGCGCTGTTGCATCGGCATCAGCATCCGATAATGTCGTTATAGCAAGCGGCTCGCTCGGTACGGAACGATTGCCTTGCGCATCGACCGCTTCCACGGTATACGTATAGCTCGTTCCAGGCTTCAAGCCTGTCACATCGAAGTCCGTAATCGCAGCATCCACCTCACGAAGCAAGCTTCCGTTCTCATAGATGCGGTATCCATCTACGGCCACATTGTCATGCGCGTCGGGCCAAGACAGCGTCACCGCAGTTGCGGAAGCTTCGGATGCCCCGAACACACTGCCGTATGGCCACACGGGAGACGTTATTTCCGCATTCTGAAGCGGAATAGGCAATGGAATGAATGGCTCGCTTGTATCCTCCTCTTGACCAAGCACGATCGTAACGCGGTTGTCGCTGTTCTTGTACAACGACCGCTCAATCGTCTGGCTGACGCCTTCATAGTCGATGATAATGTCGTAATCCCCATAGAAACCGCGATCTTCATATACGCCGCTAGCATTAGTTATTCCTTGTGAATCCGTCCACCAGGTCTCGTAGATGAGCTTGCGCCACTCTTCGCCTGAAGGCTTCAAGCTCCAGTCGCTTCGGAATAACGGAGCATTGTTCTGCCAATGCGCGCCATCCCAGAACCCCCACATCGTGAACGATTGCACATTCGGGTGGCTGAACGTCGCGATCAATATATCTCTCGTGAACATCGCCTGCACGTCCTGCCGCGGCGAATTCATATCGAACTCCGTAATGGCTATCTCATCCGCATATTGGGTGAAATGCGTCAGTTGATCGTAGAAGTCCATCGGCGCTTCCGGGGTGCTGCCGAAATGCGCTTGAATGCCGATGCCGTCAATCGGCGCCTCGTTATCCTTCAATGTCTGAAGAATATCCGACAGGTTGTCGATAACCGGAGCATCAACGCCTAAAATTTGCGTTTCATTGAGATACAGCTTGGCGTCCGGATCCGCTTCCTTGGCTAATTTGAACCAATCCGCAGCAATCTCGTCGCCGTAAACGCCACGAATCATCTTATTGAGCACGGGCTCGTTAAGCACATCCCAATCGAATAGGCGACCCCGGAAATAACCGGCCAGCTCGTGAAAATGATCCTTGATTCGCTTATCCAGCGCTTCGCGGTCGTTCAGCAGCTCGCCGATATCGGCCGGCATCCGGCTTGCGCCATCCCATAGCAGTGCATGGCCTCGGACGGCGAACCCGTTCTCGCCCAGCCAATTGTACAGCTGCACCGTTCTGGCGCGATTGCCTTCCCACCATGACCACTTCATATCGTTCTCCATCACGACCGAATTGAAGTTTTCCTTCAGCTTCGTCCGGTACATTTCGGAATTGGCATCCGTACCAAGCGCCAGTGCGCTGTTCACCGCCGTGCCGAACTTAAACTCGTGGTTCTTCATCTTCAGATGAACGTCCGCTCCTTCGACCGGCTTGCCGTCTTCATCGATAACGGTAATCGCGAAGTCGCCTTTGCGATACTGCTCAATTCGCTCATCCGCTTCCGCCCGCCAAGGCGCATCCTCCTCCATACCCTCATAGGTAACGGGCGTGCTCGGCAATTGATCGAATGTAATCGCTTTCATATAATTGATTAATTGAAGATCGGCGATCTCGACGACCTGCGGCTTAAAGCCCAGACGCAGCGTTAGTTGCGCGTTATTGGCTGGGAGCTCCCCTGCAGGCATAAGCAGAGCCGCTTTGATTGGGATAAGAAATTTTTTCCACTGGGATGGGATTGCAATCGTTTCGTTAATCGACTTATCCCAGGTCTGCGTCTTCTCCATGACGACAGCCAGCTGTCCCTCAGCCGTCTCGTGGGTTGAGCTGATCGTCCTGGCATAAAATGAAGCTAGCAGCACGTCATCCTGTTCGATCTTTCCTTCGATCGGCATCACATATTGGAACAAATAAGTGCCCTGCGGCTGGACATTAGTCGTGAACCGAAGCGCATTCGCGAAGGTCTGCCCCGCTACCTCAACCGCCTCGAGTGAACCGTAAGCTGCTGCCTCCGGATTAAGCACAGCGCCTTCCAGCTCTAGATCGTCAATCAGCACTTCGCTGCCGGGAATCTCACTCAGCTCTTGCTCCGTCAAACCTTGCGCGAATACAGCAATAGACTGYAGCGGCAGYCATAATRGGAGTGCAATCATCGTAAGAGAAATCCATTTCACTGATCGTKTTCGCAATCTGCTCATCCTTCCCGTCAAGCGTCAAACATCCCCCTCTTCCATAGACGATCTTCTGATCGGTCGGCATGGAAGAGGGAGTTCCGCTTGTTATTTAGTTACGGTTAGCGTTATACCAGTCCGTCATTTCTTTGATGGCAGCATCGCCGCCTTGTTTCTTCCAGCTGGCTACGAACTCGTCGAAGTAATCGAGCGGTTTCTCGCCGATAATGATTTTGGCTGCAGCCTCTTGGAACAATCCGCCTTTGTATGATAGCTCGGCGTTTTTCGTTAGCGCCTCGGATGGCGGCATGCCAGCTGTAGGATTCGTGATGCCTTCGTTACGGGAAATTCCGATCGTTTCGATCAGCTTATTAAACGCTTCTTCATTATTGATCTTGACCTTCTGCGCTTCTTCATTGAATCCGTGCATCGTGAAAATATCTTGTCTCCAGAGCAGGTCGGCATCTTCCTTATCGCCCACGTACTTAAGCTCCGTGCCTTCTTTCGTGAACGTCTGACCTTCGATCCCCAGATCGGAGAACAATTGTCCCTCTTCCGAAATCAGCCAATCGAACATGCTAACAATCGCTTCCGGATTTTTCGCATCCTTGTTCACAACGAACGTTTTCAGCACCGACTTCTCTACGCGGCCGACTTCTCCGTCATAGCCGACGCCGTGCGGCGTAGGAATGGCGACAACGTTCGGGTTTTTGTCCGCTAGCAAGGTGTTAAGCTCCTTCTGCCATGGCTCCCATACCCCGAAGACAACGTGGTTCCAAGAACCGACAAGGTCGGACTTAATCTTCTGATCCCAGACCGCTCTTGTATTCGTCAGGAACTCGGCATCGATCAGCTTCTCCTCATACATGGTCCGCAGCATGCCAAGCGCTTGCTTCATGTTCGGCGTTACGAAGCCTGGCATCACTTCGCCATTAATCAGCGTGTTCGAATCGAGATTGACGCCGTACATGCCGAAGATGTTGTCGGCCCATTCGAACTTCTCGCGGCTGGAGAACGGAATTTCGTCCTGCTTGCCATTGCCGTTCGGATCTTTGTCCCGGAATGCTCTCAGCATGTCGAGGAATTCATCGGATGTCTTAGGCGCTTGCAGACCGAGCTTATCCATCCAATCCTTGCGGACGAAGATGACGCGTTCTGCCGGCGCATTGCCTTGAGCAACTTGCGGAATGGCCAAAATTTTACCGTTAAGGGTTACGGCGTCCCATGCGGATTGCGGCGTATTTTTCAATAGGTTCTGTCCGTATTTCTCAAGATATGGCTTAAGATCGATAGCAAGGTCATTGGTGACGAGCTCCGAGTTCTCGATGCCCCATACCATATGTACGTCAGGAAGGTCGCCGGAAGCGAACTTAAGGCGCAGCTGTTCCATGTAATTTTCATGCGGCAGGAACGTAATGTCGAGATTCGTATTCGTCTTTTCTGCAAGATATTTGACCGTCGGCAGTTCCATCGACTTGCCTGGCGGGATTTGACGGGCATGGTTGGATACGAAGATGCTGATCTTAGCCGGATCGGCTGATTGCGACGGAGCATCGGTTGCATTCGCCGCAGGCGATGAATTCGGGGAAGCAGAAGCTCCCGTATTATTGCCGTTGTTGCTTGTATTACCGCATGCTGAAGCGATCAAGGTAAATACGGTGATGCCTACTGCCAGTAATTTTCTCTTATTCGATTGTTTCACTTTGGTTGACCCTCCCTAATAGTGTCATTCTTAAATATGGCTGTGCATCGCACGTTTAGCAAGCATCACCTCCTTGGCGTGATGTACGTCTATCGCTACTCTTTCACCGAGCCGAGCAAAGCGCCTTTGATGAAATGCTTCTGCAGGAACGGGTAGATGACGATAATCGGAATCGTCGCCACGACGATCGTAGCCATCTGCAGCCCTTGCGGCGTAATCGCCGACGACAGCTCCGTGACGGACTGGCCTCCCGCGGAATCCATATCAAATTGAGAGATAAGCTTGTACAAGTACAGCTGCAGCGGCTGCTTCTCCCGATCGGTAATGTAGAGCAGTGGACCCAGGTAATTATTCCAGTGTCCTACAGCGTAGAACAAAATTAAAGTCACATTTATTGGCATCGACAGCGGTGTTACGATCCGCCACAGAATACGATATTCGGACATGCCGTCCACTCTCGCGGCCTCGAACAGCTCCTCCGGTATCGACCTTATGAAGGTGATGCACAGCATCATATTAAAAGCGCTTAACGCGCTCGGAACGATTAATGCCCATATGCTGTTCAGCATGTTAAGATCCTTAATCAGCAGGTACATCGGTACCATCGGCGCTTGGAATATCATCGTGAAAATAATGAAGAGCAATATGTACTTGCGTCCGCCAAGCCATGTCTTGGACAGCGGATACGAGGTGATCAGCGTCATCGCCATATTAATTGCCGTGCCGACAAGTACGATAACAACGGTAACGCCGAACGATTTCCAGAACACGCTATTTTGGATAACGAACTTATAGTTCTCCACATTCAGTCCGACGGGCCACAGCTTCACTTCCGAATGCGTTATAGCTTCATTGGAGCTTAATGAGCCCGCTACCACATGCAGAAGCGGTATCGCGATAGCCAAGCAAAATATGGCAAGCAGCACATAATTGAACACATCGAAAACAATTTCCCCTGTTGATCTTCTGATTCTCATGTTAGGCCTCCTAGTAAATACCTTCACCTGTTGTCCATCTGCTAATCCGGTTCGCTACGACTAGGAAGATGAATCCGATGACGGACTTGAACAATCCGATTGCCGTTGTAATGCTGTATTGCCCTTGCAAAATACCGACCCGGTACGTATAAGTATCAAGCACGTCACCTGTCTCGAACGTCGCCGGATTAAGGAATTGATAGATTTGTTCGAATCCCGAATCCATAATATGTCCGAGCTTCAGCAGCAGCAAAATCATAATGGCTGGAAGCAGACCCGGCAGCGAAATATGAAGGAATTGCTTCCATCTGCTGGCGCCGTCCATCTTGGCTGCTTCATATAGGGAAGGATTAATGCCGGCTAGAGCCGCTATGAAGATGATGGCGTTCCACCCCATCTCCTTCCAAATACCCGATGTAATGATGATCGAACGGAAATACTCGGGCTGCTGCAGGAAGGCGATCGTCTCTCCCGTCTGGGAATGAAGGAACTGATTAACCAAACCGTTCGTCGGCGAGAGCAGCATATAAGTGAGGCCGAATACGATCGTCCAAGACAAGAAATGCGGCAAATACAGAAGCGTTTGAACGAATCGCTTATAAAACATGTGACGAACTTCATTCAGCATGACGGCTAGCAGAATCGGCAGCGGAAATGCGAATATGACCTGGTATAAGCTGATAATGAGCGTGTTTTTCATCAAGCGGCCGAAGTTCGGATACGTGACGAATTGATGGAACCACTTAAGCCCTACCCACTCGCTTCCCCCGTAACCTTTGAAAATATTGTAGTCTTGGAAAGCGATGAAGCTCCCCATCAGMGGGAAATATTTGAAAAGCAAGAAGAACAAGATGCCCGGCAACAGCATGATGTAAAATGCGCGATGGCGGATGAGATACCTCCAAAACTTGCGTGGAAGGACGGTTGATTGCTGCGGAACGGTTGTCATTTTGTGCCTCCTGTGTTGGCTTGTTTTTAATTTAAGCTAAGTATAGAACGGGGCATCCCACCCAACAATGTGAGCAGAATTCGATTTACTGCAGTAATCGTACGAATTAAAAAAACGGCGGTTATGCCGACCTTGTCACAAGATGTGACGAGGCCGGCATAACCGCCGTACGCATGATGGCTTCTATTGCGTTTTCTATTTTGACTGAGCAATCTTCAATATTTCCTCAACAACAACATCCGGTTTGTAATGATGGATATAATGGGAGGAATCCGGCACGATGATCTGCTTTCCCTCAGACGACCACTCCGGGAATGCCGCTTGGCTATCGATCCAGAGCTTATCGTTAGCAAACTGTCCAAAGTAGTCTGCCGATAAGACCGTAAGCGGAAAGTCGAACGTCTMTTTATCCTTTAGAATGGTTTCGGCATTCCGACGGCTTTGACGAATTTCGTCTGTCATGTCCCGGTTCCCCAGCAGCAGCAAGGTAGACTTGCGATCCAACTCTGTCAGTTCCTGCGGGAGCAGCTTCAATGCGTTGCGCTGGTCGTTGGCATTGTCTTGGAAACGATCGAACCTATACAACGCACGAATGAGTCCGGTCTTGAGAGCGAGGCGCTGGACGATAGGAATGATGGTTAAGGCAGAGCTTGCCTTGTAATATTCCGGACTGCCGCTGTCGATCATCACGATCCCTTTTACTTCGTCTGGGAATCGCTGTGCGTAACGGATGATCTCCAGTGCGCCGAGTGAATGGCCGACCAGCACATAAGGAGGCTGTTGTCCGGACTGTCTCAGCACCTCGTGCATTTCGTCCGTTATGCTGTCAATGTCCCTTTTCCTGCCCGTCGTGTCGCTATATCCGTAGCCGAACCTGTCGTATACGGCGAGTTGGACATGGCCGCGAAGTCCTTCGTAGAGCGGATAGAAGTCGGAGTACGGATTCGCCGTCCCCCAGCCCGAGGCGAATACGACCGTCGTATCCCCCGCTCCATCCGCATAAAGGTGCATCCGACGATTGAACACGTCGTACACGTTGCCCGTAGGCGAATAATCCGACCGATCATGCCGTTCTCCGTACCTTTGATATACGGCTCCAACTACTGCTAATAGAAATAGTAGAGCTATTCCATATAAAGCTATACTCCTTACCCGTCTCCACATCGTCGCGTTTCCCCCTAATAGTCGTCCGTCTTGCATTGGATTTATTTCCCTTTCCTTATTCTACTTGGAAATATCGCTATTCGGTTCGCTTAACGAATTTTTCACAAAAAAATCCCCTGCCGACGAGCTCATCAGCTGGGGAACGTATGCAACCTTTTCCATTATGTTTCGAAACCTTCCGCCCGGTACTCGATTCGCCCCTCAGCGGACGAGCCGAACGGCGAGACCAGCAGATCGCTCATCAAGTCGAAGCTGGCGTCTGCCTTGGAGCGCAGCGGAACAAGCTTTCTCATCTTCGCCGGCAGAAGTTCCGGGCACTCGGACGTGCAGACGACGACGATGCTGTCAGGGCTGCGATAGCGTAACGCCCGCAACGCGACGAATTCGTTGAATACGACAAGAGACTTGTCCGAATGCCGCTCGATAAAGGACCGCAACACTTCCTCCTCGCTCGTTGCCAAGAGCATGCTTGAATCATCCAGCCCGAATGCATCACGGAGCGACTGTTCATAGGGTACATTCGAAAGCTGCTCATGTATGAGGGCTAAGGGCTCCCCGGGCAGCATTCGATTATTCAGGATCTCCGATATTCCTTGCAGATCCGGCATCACTTCGCGAAACAAAGGGTCGTTGATCCGGCCATCGACGAGCACCAAAGGCGACCCGTATTGAAGATGGCTGGAGATCGCATGAAACGAATGCGCGACGGCATCGATTAGAAACACACCGTCCAGCTTTCTCTCCGCGATTATATCAAGGCTCGGCTCAGACGGATCGAGCTGCGATACAAGCAGATGGTAACCTTTCTCCCTGCATCTCCGCTCCAGCCGGTCGAGATATGCCCCGTAGCTGACCGTCTTCGGAACGATGGCATCGTTAGGACTGACGATGAGGACGCCGAGGACGTTCGTTTTGCCGAGTGATAGCGCCTTGGCCGTCAGGTTCTGAACGTACTTCAACTTGCTGGCGGCTTGGAATACCCGCTGTCTCGTTTCTTCGGGAATCGTTTGCTTGCTTACATTGTTAAGAACGTAACTGACCGTAGCGACAGAGACGCCCGCTTCTTTGGCAACGTCCCTCAACGTCGTTTTTTTCATCGTATTAGAACCGCCTTATCCGAATTATAAGCTCAGCTAATCATAAATCCCGCATTGGAAAAATGTCAATTCGAGCAGTTGACAGTCAATTGGGCTTCCCCTATACTAAGCTTAACTTAACCGGTTAAGTAACAATCGAATCACGCTATAATCGCAATAGAAAGGACGTAACGCATGTCTAATTCCGTTCAAACGTCGCAATTGATTGTTCTTCCGGGGATCCGTGCTTCCCGTCTAGGCAACGAAAGAGAAATTTACGTTTATTTGCCCGCCGGATATGAAGAAAAGGCGGACGCCCGTTATCCCGTGCTGTACATGCACGTCGGACAGCATGTGTTCGAGCCGCGGAAGCAATCCGGCGAATCCTGGGCGATGCACCGGATTGCGGATCGCTTGATCGCCGACGGCTTGATCCGGCCGATCATCATCGTTGCCGTCGAGCATAAATTCGAAGATGGAACAAGCGAATATTTCCATGACCTTTGCGCATATCCGATTCGCTGCACAGGGAAGCAATACGAGCACTTTCTGGTGAAAGAACTCAAGCCAATGATAGACGGCCGTTTCCGAACGTTAACCGACGCTGCCCATACCGCGCTGATGGGATCTTCCGCAGCCGGTATCGCGACTTACAATATCGGCCTGCGCAATCCGAACGTATTCGGCCTGCTTGGCATCCTGTCCCCTTTCTTCATTCAAGTTGAACCGAGTACGCTGAAGGAAAATCCGCAATATCGGTTGTATCCGTACAACGAAGGACAAAAATTATGGTTGGATATCGGCGGCGCGGAAGGTTTCTTCATGCCTGTCCATGTTCAGGCGGCAGCCGAGGCTATGCTGAACGAGGGCTGGAAGCAGGGCGAGGAGCTTTATTACTTCCAAGACAAGGAAGCCGCCCATTCCGAATGGGACTGGGGCCGGAGGGCGCATATGCCGCTGCTTCATTTCTTCGGCGGCAAAGGCGTTGCCACAAGCGTGGCGCTTGAGGGTCCTGATCTTGTTGGCATTGTCGGCCCGACTACCTATGCCAATGCGGTGGTTACGCTGGGTAGCGGGCTGCGGTTCAGCGACTTGTCCGGCCGCTATCGCTCGTTGCAGCCTCAAATCATGGACGTTGCTCCCAATGGGCGGCTGCTGCCCAAACAACCGGGGAGCGCGACGGTCGTATACGAGTACGACGGCTTACAAACATCCAAGCCGTATACCGTAACGGAACAATTATCGGAAACCGTAACGATTGAGTTGGAAGTTCGCGTACCGCCTTCCACGCCGGAAGACGCAGAAATCTATGCGACCTTCGGAATCCCCAAGCTTGAGAAGGGGTTATACGGAGGGGCGATCCGGTTGCCGCGAAATCTGGTTTTCGACTTCCTCATCACGAGAGGGTACGAGAAAGAAGAAGTCGATGGGGAGTTCAGGCCGATTCCGTATAGACGGCTCGTAGCGGACGCCGACAAAAAAGTCAGCTATACTGTCAACAACTGGATAGACTTAAACCCCGTCAACATAGGAAAGGAGCAATAATGATGAACGTGCAATCTCGAATAGAGACGATCACCTCCTTCCATTCTGTTTGCTTAAACAACGATAGAGATGTTTTCGTTTATTTGCCCCCGGGCTACGACCAGGAACCGGAAGCATCGTATCCGGTTATGTACGTGCACGACGGACAGAACGTATTTGCCAAAGCGTTCAACGGGCAGACGTGGAATCTTCACGTTATATGCGACCAATTGATTTCCGAGCGGCGTATCGAGAAGTTGGTCGTCGTCGCGGTATCCAACATGGGCATTGCCAGAAACAGCGAATTTGCCCACAACGGACCGTTCGCCGCCGAGTTGGACTATCCATGCTGCGGCGAATTGTATGAACGTTTCTTGGTCGAGGAGTTAAAGCCCCATATCGACCGTACGTACCGGACGAAACGGGAAAGTCGGCATACGGCGCTCATGGGCTCCTCCAGAGGAGGACTCGTCACGTATCATATCGGATTTCGCCGTCCCGACGTGTTCGGCATGCTGGCCATGCTCTCTCCTTATTTCGCCCAATACGACGAAGAGAAGATGCAGCATAGCCCCATCGCGCTGCAATTCGAGAAGAAACAGCCGCTTAAGCTTTGGATCGATGTCGGCGGCATGGAAGGGATGACCGTGCTGGCTGCCCATGTAAGAAGCATGGCGGAACATTTCATCCAGCTCGGATACCGTTCGGGAGACGACTTGCACTTTTGTTACGAGCCGACCGCAGAGCATAACGAAGCCGCCTGGGAATCGAGAGTCCACGGCCCTTTGATCGGTTTCTTCGGCGACAAAGGCGCCCCCGCGGCCGTCCTATTGATTGGCGACGAGCTTGCTGCCCTCAACGGGGCAAAGAGCTGTCTGTATCCGATCGTTCAATATGAAAGCGGTTTAAATATCGTCGATCTTCATGCGGCATTCAGCGTCATACCGAGAGAAGGCGTCCGTATTACTCCCCAAGGAACCATTCTCGCTGCCAAAACAGGACGTTATCACGTGGAGTACAGCCGTTTCGGCCTAAAGAGCGAGCATCTCCTTGCGGTAATCGATGAGCTGCCTCCGCAAGTAACAGTGGAGCTTAAGGTCATCGTACCGGCGGACACTCCACATGATGCCAAGATCCACGCCGGAGTTGAGCTCCAGAGAACGGGCCGTCAAATCTATAGAAGACGCTTCTCCCTTCCTAGAGGCACGGGATATTCATTCCGTATCTGCGATTATTCGGGGATGCAGGAGACGGATGCCGGAGGCGCCGAATTGCCGAAGCGCAGATTCATTGCGAATGAAAATCTGAAGATCCGGTACGAAGTGAAAGGCTGGGTTCAAGGAAATACCCTATAAGACATGAACAATCGGAGGAATGACCATGAAGAGTAATCTATCGGCCCGCACGGGAGCAAGGCTCGCGCTTTGCAGCTTATCGTTATCTCTCGTCCTTACTGCCGCATGCTCCAATCAAACCGGGCAGGAAAGCCCGAAATCCAATAACGATGCGCCGCAAGGCCAGTTCGATCTGAAATTCGAGAAGCTGGATACGGAGCTGACGCCCGAACTCGGCGCGAAGCTGTTAGTCTGGGAAAGCAAGGAAGCAAGGCCGTTCGTCGAAGCCATTATGAAACAATTTACGGAAATTTACGGCGTGGAAGTGACGATGCAGGAGCTCGGCACCATGGATCAGATCGGCAAGTTCGAGTTGGATGGCCCAGCCGGCCTGGCCGCAGACGTCATTACGACCTCGCAGGATCATCTTGGCAAAGCGGCGAGCGCCGGACTTATTTTGCCTAACGACGAATTCGAAGCGGTAACGAAAGCCGAGCACGAGGAAGTCGCGATCGCGACCGCATCCTATAAGGATAAGCTGTACGGCTATCCCATTAAGGTCATGACTTACGCGATGTTCTATAACAAGGACTTGATCAGCGAACCTCCGGCTACGATGGAAGAGGTAATCGAGTATGCCAAAACGTTCAACGACACCGCGAACAATAAATACGCGTTCATGTTCGATGCGCCCTTCTTCTACTTCAGCTACCCGTTCATCGGCTCTACCGGCGGCTATATATTCGGCAAAAACGGCACCGACGCGGGAGACATCGGTCTTAACAACGACGGCGCGATAAAAGGCATGGAAACGTTCGCGTCTCTGCGCAAGGAAGTGCTTCCCGTAACCGCAGGCGATATCGCCAGCGATATCAAAACTACGTTGTTCAGCGAAGGCAGCGTAGCGATGAACGTTACCGGCTCCTGGTTTATCGATACGTTCCGGCAAGCTGGCGTCAACTTCGGCGTTGCTCCGATTCCGGCCATCGCGGGCAACGAATCCGTTACGCTTTCCCAAGTCAACTCGTGGTATGTAAGCGCTTATAGCAAATACCCGAACGCAGCCAAACTATTCGCGAGATTCGCTTCCACCCAATCGGCTCAACTGCTTAATTACGAGCTTACGGGCGCCGTTCCTACGCACAAGGAAGCGGCTGGCAACTCCGTTATTCAAGCTGATGAAATCACGAGTGCATTTTACAAGCAGTTCAGCGGCTCGCACCCGGCCCCGTCCGTTCCCGAGGTTAGCGGCGTTTGGGTTCCGATGGATGCTGCCATGGTCGAAATTTGGGAGGGCAAGGACATCAAGCAAACGCTGGACCGGGCCGTAAAGCAAATCAAGGATGCCATTGCGCTTAACGCCCAGCAGCCGGAACAATCGCCGGAGGMTCCATTCTAACATGCAACCGAACAGCAAACATCGGCTGGCCGCAGCCCTCCTCTCGGCACTGACACCAGGCATCGGGCAATTGTACAACCGGCAATGGATAAAAGGAATGTTGCTCGTCGCCGTAAGCGCGGCGGCGGCAATTTACTTCGGCAGCACCTTGGGGCATGCGGTCTGGGGAATCTCCACGCTCGGGGAAGCCCCTTCCCGCCTCGTCGAGGTCAACGGCAAATCGCAGCATATCGCCGGCGACCATTCGATTAACTTAATGATCGAAAGCTTGATCGTGCTCTTTCTTTTCATGCTGGCCCTGTTCCTATACGCCAGCTCGATTAGGGACGCTTATCGTACCGGTCGTCTACGCGATAACGGATGCTCCCCGTCCGGCTTCAGGCAAACGCTAACGTTTATTCACGACTTCAAGTTCGCGCAGCTGCTGCTGTTCGTTCCGGCAGCGGGCATTCTATTCATTACGATATTGCCGATCGTGTTCATGATTCTGCTCGCTTTCACCAACTATTCCTCGCCGCACCATATTCCGCCGGGCAATCTAGTGGATTGGGTCGGGTTCGACTCGTTCGTGCAGCTTTTTCGGTTGAAAAGCTGGAGCAGTACGTTCGTCGGCGTGCTTGGCTGGACGGTAATATGGGCTGCGGTCGCGACCGTAACGACGTTCGCAAGCGGCTTGATCGTCGCGCTCGTCCTTTCGCAGAAGGAAATCAGGCTGAAAGGGGCATGGAGAACGGCTGTCATCATACCGTACGCCATTCCCCAAATGATCTCTTTGCTGGCGATGAAAATGATGTTTAACGGCAAGTTCGGCCCCATTAACCAGTATCTGTCTTACTTCGGGTTGGGACAGCTGCCTTGGCTGACCGATCCCTATTGGGCTAAGCTCACGGTCATCATCGTTAACATATGGATCGGGATGCCGTTGTCCTTCCTTCTCGTCAGCAGCGTTCTGTCGACGATTCCGGCCGATTTGTACGAAGCCGCGAAGGTCGAAGGCGCCGGACGCTGGCAGCAAGGAAAAATCGTGACGTTCCCGATTCTGCTGTTCGCGATTGCACCGATTATGATCATCCAAACCGCGGGCAATTTCAACAACTTCAACGTCATTTATTTGCTTACGAACGGCGGTCCGTCGAATCCGCAGTACCAATACGCGGGTCATACCGATCTGTTGATTACTTGGCTATACAAGCTAACTCTTAACAACAACATTTACAATATCGCTTCGGCGATCGGCATCATTTTGTTCATCATCATCGCCGGCTTTTCCATATGGAACTATAGACAAACGAAATCGTTCAAGGATGAGGAGATGATTCAATGAGCATGAAAGCAGCGACCAAAATACGCGTATACGCCAGCTATGCTTTTCTGCTCGCCGTCGTCTGCTGGAGCTTGTATCCCGCCGCGTGGGTCGTCATCTCCTCCTTCAAGCCCGGCAAATCGCTCTACAGCGAAACGTTTATTCCGAAAAGCTTGACGCTTGGCCATTATGCGGAATTGTTCCATTCCGAGAGCCTGATGTTCGCAACCTGGTATTTCAACACTTTCAAAGTGGCCGTGTTCAGCATGATCTTCAGCACGCTTCTCGTCACGGTCTCTGCTTATGCTTTGTCTAGATTCCGTTTCCCGTTCAGGAAAGCCTCCTTAACCTTGATGCTCATCCTCGGCATGTTCCCTGGATTTATGAGCATGGTAGCCGTTTATATTCTGCTTATGCAGGTAGGTCTGCTGAATACCCATACGGCGCTGGTCATCGTATATTCGTTCGGATCGGTCATCTTCAATCTGTTCGTGGCCAAAGGTTTCTTTGATACGCTGCCGAAAGGCATCGAGGAGGCTGCCCGCATCGACGGCGCCAGCAATCTGCGTGTGTTCACGAGCATTATGCTGCCCCTGTCCAAGCCGATGCTGGTATTCGTCGCATTGACCGCCTTTACCGGCGCATGGGTAGACTTTATATTCGCCAGCCTCGTGCTGCGATCCAAGGAAAAATGGACGGTTGCCGTCGGGCTGTACGATATGGTCAATTCATACCAAAACGCCTATTTTACGCTGTTCGCGGCTGGGGCCGTGCTTATCGCGATTCCGATCACGCTGCTGTTCATGTACTTGCAGCGCTACTTTGTCGATGGACTGACGTCCGGATCCAATAAAGGTTAATCGAAAAAAAGGGCTTTCCGTAGAGGTCGACAATCTGACCCCTCGGGAAAGCCCCTCTTTCACTTTAATACCCTAATACTTTCCAAGATGAAATACCTGTCGATGTCGTCGCTTTCGCCGTTACGTTGATCCGGATCTTGTTCGTCGATACCGGCGTGAACGTCGTTGCGTTGTACTGGTCCGCAAGAACGCCAAGCCCCGACGGGCTTGAGACGTTCACCCAAGCCGTACCGTCCCAGTATTGGATCGTATACGATGCCGGCAGGTCGATCCCCCCATTGTCGTCGAACCAATAGACTTGAATGCCGGATATCGTGTAATTTTGCGAGAAATCGTATTGCACCCACTGCGTCGTATTCGGATTGTTCCAGTTGCCGTATACCGGATGGCCGCGATCTGCCGAACTTGTCGGCGCATAGCCGTCATTCAAACCGGCAAGGCTTTCCCAAGTCGATACAAAGGAGGTCGTAGCGACTCCAAGCGGCGCAATGTCGGCGGCTGACGGCGAGCCGCTGAATAAGGTGCTGATCTCCGTACCGCTGAGCGCCCGGCTGTAAATGTTGAAGTCGTCGACCATGCCGTCCAAATACGGATCCGAAAATTGCGATTTGCCGATGTAGTTCGCGGTCGTGCTGCCAAGACTTGAAGGCTTCAAGGTCATGCCCGTATTCGTTGCGGCAAGCGCTCCGTCAACATACAGACGTCCTGTCGTGCCCGTGAGCGTAACGGCAACATGCTTCCAGACGCCAGTCGGCAAAGCAGGCGCGTTAAGCTGCTGCTCCGATCCGTTCCCTCCTGTCGTAATGCCGAATCGCAGTCCCGATCCGCCTGCTCTAGGCGCTAGGAACATATAATTCGTTGTCCCCGTGCCAAAGTCGAAGATGCGCGACCAATCGCTCAAAGTATCCACCTTCACCCATGTCGCAATCGTGAAATCGTTCAAGTTGCTGACGATACCCGCTGGCAGACTGGCATAGGCGTTGCTGCCGTTCAATTCTAGCCCGTTGCCCGTCTTGCCCGCCGACCAAGCTGTTCCGCCCGTTAGCGTCGCATGCTTGCCGTTGCCGGAAGAATCGCTGGCTGCGGTGCCGCTCGTTTCATTAAAGGCGTAGCTTGCGATAACCTCCGGCACCGGAGCAGCCGGATTAACCGTATGCGTAACGGTGTCGTTAGCTGACAAGCTTCCATCGCTTGCGCTCAGCTGGAAGACATAGGTTCCCGCTGCCGTTACGGTAGCCGTTGTATTCAACGCCGCGCTGTTCGCGATGGCAGCCGTTCCAGGTCCGCTTACCAGCGTCCAAGTCGTTGCGACCGTGCCGCTCGGCAATCCATCGTCGCTCACCGTTCCGGCAAGAGCAACCGTTGACGGCAGCGTGAAAGTGCCATTCGAGCCGGCATCAACGACAGGCGCCGTATTCGGAAGCGGCGTGCCTTGCTGCAGCGAAATGTTGTACGTTGCCGCAGTGCCGATATTCAGGGTAATCGTCGCATTGACGTTATTGACCGCATTGACGGAACCAACAGCAACGTTATTAACTAAAATATTATAGCTGCCTGCAGCGAGACCTCTAAAGGTCACTTTTGTCGAGTGGGCTGTGCCCGGCGTCGAGCTCTTGAGCGTGAAATTAACCGCATTTTTCGCCTTCGCAACCGTTGCCGTCGTATATTTGTCCCGCTCCAGCTCCATACCGAATTTCTCGGTAATGAGGTTCAAGCGTTGGAATACGCCATCCTTCGGCACGACTGTGTAGGTTGTGCTGGTGTTCGCTACTTCGCAGCCGTAGCAGTACAGACCGAATATCGGATCGACCGCAACGTCGGAGCTTAGAATCTTGATTGCGCCGAACAAACCGAGGTCAGCCTCGCCGGACATGCCTCTCCAGCCGTTCTGCAGCGGACCGCCGCCGTGACCTAGCGCATTGTAATTGCCTTTCTCCGCTTGGTAAGTCCAGGCTACGGCGCCGATATCAGCCGGGTCGGAGCTGATCTGACCCGAATTGATCGCGCCGATGTTCGCGATCTTGGCCGCATAGGACAATCGCTGCTCCACCTCGGGAGTCGTGGAGTGGAAGCGAATCCAATCGTCCATCGCGTAACCGGCCAATGAAACGGTGTACTGGAAGTTCCACCAGTTCTCGCCCGTAATCGTCACCGGCGAAGTGTAGTAGTACCAGATCGGCATCTGTCCGCGAGCCGCGCGCGTCTTCGTATTGATTTTGCTCTTCATTGTAGTGTTGTTGTTCATCTTGGCGAGGGTATACACGGCTTCTTCGCCGGTGTTGTCGTAGTTGTATTCGGAGCCGTACGGATAGGTCGTATTGGCGAAGTTGTTGTATTTGGTAGCCATTTTGGTAATGATGCTGTTCGCTTGCGTCGTGTAGCCTTCATCCTGAAGCGCCTTGATGATTTCCGGCGTCGTCAGCTCGCCCATAAGCCCCGTATTCCAGTTGTAGGCGACCCCCGATCCATAGAGAGCGTTAAATATGTTATAAGCCCGAAGCAGGTACGTATTTCGCGGATTGTCGTACGTGATCAGATCCGGGTAGAGCTTCGCGATCTTGTACATGCTGAAGTAGGTATTGTAAATATGAGGATAGGCATAACCGCGATACGTAGGCGTATCGTTCGGATCCGGCATGAGGAAGTCGTGAATGAGATAGTCCGTTTGGTGCTCGCCCATCAGGTTCTGCCAGATCGCTACCGTTAAATAGTCGTCGACGGCCTGAACCTCGGAAGCTACAGGTGTCTGAACGTTTTTCTCCGCTAGGAACTGGCCGTGAGTCAAGCCCCAGTCATCACCCCAACCCCAATAGCCATTGAACACGTTGCGCTTGGAATTCGTATTCATCATCCAGTCGTCGAACACTTTATCCCTAAGATCGCCTGGAACATTCCATTGCGTGCTGTTGACCATGAACGTCGAGTGCCGCTGAAGAGCATCGCCGATCGGTTCGATCGCGTAGAACTGCAGCACCGTTTTCTCCCCATTGCCATAGTTCACCGTTACGTTGTTTGGACCGAGCCTGTTCATCTGGATGGAATAAATTTTGTGATTCGTTCCGGTCGTCCCTAACGAGGTGATTGTCGTCTCGGACGGATATTGCGCGACTATCGAGTTAATCGTCTTCGTCGTGTGCAGGTCGAACTTCGCCGTTTGGTCCGTAGGAACCATCATACCCGGCACGACCGTCACGTCAATGAGGCCTTCGCTGTATAGGCGATCCTTTACCTGGTTCTCGCCGGTCACCTTAAAAAACTTGAACGCGTATTTCTTGCTTGCGCCCGGCGCGAGCGTCAGGCTCGTATTCGGCAAATAGCCGCGGTTCGTGCTCTTGATGACATTGGAGTGGATATAGAACACGTTCAGCCCTTCGATCCAGCCGCCTTGATCCATGGCCCACATGCTGCCCGGATGCTCTTCGACTCTCCAGCGATCCTGATACTCGAAGCCTGCACCCGTGCTGGCATCAGGCACCATGAGCAGCGAAGGACCGATACCGCTTGGACGTCCGACCGTAATGTAGGAGCTGTTATTGCCCACGAAGGAATGCGTCAGTACCCTCGATTCGTAGATTTGCTCGTTGCTTCCGCCCGTCCAGAATTCGTTAAACGGAAGCGGTAGTCCAACATCGCCGAATTCGATCGTTTGCGTGCTCGTGTTCGTCATTTCGAATTCCCATAGGAAATAGTCGCTAACAAGAGAGTACTTATTAACGAGCTTGAAGTTTTTGATCCCGTTCGCGTTTGTTGAATTTTGATACGTAATGGTTGCGGTATTGCCGCTTTGGGCCTGCGTTCTGGCATCGGCGGAGCTTTGGGTCATCGCCGTTTGCCAAGCCCCATTGCCGAGGCGGTATTTGAAAATCAGCTCGCCCAGCCATTGATGGTCTGCCGTATTCTGGTTCGGCGTTACGGTCGGATTCATGACGTATTGGGTGTTGAATGTGTCGCCGACGAGTCTTAAGGAGTTAATCTCGCCATGCGTTCCCGTCGTAATATTGAAGTTGCTGTCGGTTAGCGTGTAGGCAGAAGCGATTTGAGGATAAATAACGATAAATGAAGCGGTTACAAAAAATGACGCTGCAAGTAACATCCATCTCCGGTGAAAGGGCAGGGCTTGATTCCACATAAATAGAGCCTCCTGTATATCGGATTTTTTGTGCAGCATTTGTCCACATCATGGTGTCTGGCTATCGTTTCCATCTGGCGATTGCATGCGCAATGCCATACACGTCACCTCCTCCTAATGACAATGGCTGACCGTATCACCCCCTCTCATGGCTTTTTTGGGCTTACAAAAAACCCCCTACCTCTCAGAGCTTAAGCATGTCGATTGCCTGCTGCCGGAAATAGGGGGTGTCGTTATTCATGGTGACGTATCAATTAGCGGAATGATTCGTCCATACGGTCATCTCGCCAGGCTCTCTGTTCGCCCAGGCGTAATAAGGGATAAAGGTCAGCTCGGTCTTCTCCTGCAACCATTGCGCGTCCGGACGATAGAGCTCTTCCTGCCACGGCGTCGAACTGCGCCGTTCGCCCTGTGCCTTAATGACCTGCATGCCGCCTAACAGCTCTTCTTCGAAGTAAACAGCAGGTTCGCTGGTTGCCGGCAACGATAATTGATAGAGCTGCCCGCCGTTATCCGCTTCTTCCAGACAATAGACGAACGGCCCACGCTGCAGCGCCACCTTACCTGCCGTCTGACGGATGAGCGGATGACCTTGCATGCGGAGAACGGGCATTTCGAACGAGACTTCGACCGTATCGCCGATACTCCATAATCGGTTCAATCGAATATAACCTTTCTCTATTTCCTTCGCGTCATAGAGGTATTCGGAGCCGTTCACCCGCAGATGCTTAATTCCCCCGCTCCAATCCGGGATGCGCAGCGCGAGCGTGAATGCTGTTGCACGCGGCACCGTAAAGTGAAACGATGCTGCTCCATCCCATGCATAGTCGGAGCGTTGCTCTAGCGTCACAGCACAAGTGCCTAGCTCGAATTGCGCTATACCGCCGATGTATAAATGCGTATAGATCGTCTCATCCTTGACGGTGTAGACGTATTGGCCGAGCGAAGCCAGTAGTCTTGCAATATTAGGAGGACAGCACGCACAGCCAAACCAGCCTTGCCTGCGTGGCTGCACATGATCGTAATTTTTGTTTTTGCCAAGCACGGGCGGATACACCTCAAGCGGATTCACATAAAAAAACTGCTTGCCGTCCCTGGACATCCCGCTGACGACCGTGTTGTACAGCGCCCGTTCCATCACGTTCGCGTATTCGCTGCTCGGCTCGATTTGCAGCATCCGCTGCGCGAAGAAAATGAGTCCGATAGACGCGCATGTCTCGGCGTAAGCGGTATCGCTCGGCAAATCGTAATCCTGCGTAAACGACTCGCCATGCGCCATAGAGCCGATCGCTCCCGTTAAATACATGCGCTTCGCAACGATGCTCGCCCACAGCCTTTTGCAGGCGGCAAGAAGTTCTTCGTCGCCGGTCTCCGCCGCAATATCGGCCATCGCCGTGCACATATAGACGAGACGCACAGCATGACCGACCGCATGATCTTGCTCCTTGACCGGGAGATGGGATTGGCTGTATTCCAGATCGTGAGACATTTGCAGCTGCGGAAAGTGAACCGTCCGGCCGCGCTCTTCCCATTGCTCGTTATAGAAGTTCGGCTTCGCCCCGCGCTGATTCAGAAAGTACCGGCTAAGCTCCAAGTAAGACTGCCGTCCCGTTGCATGATAGAGCTTGACGAGCGCCAGCTCGATTTCCTGATGGCCGTCATATCCGTTCAGCTTGCCAGGCTCGTCTCCGAACACGTTGCCAATATAATCGGCGAACCTGCAAGCCACATCGAGGATCGCCCGTTTGCCCGTCGCATTCGAATACGCGACGGCTGCTTCTATGAGATGGCCCGCGCAGTAGAGCTCATGGCATTCGGCCAGGTTGCTCCAGCGTTGGTCCTTTTCTTTTATCGTAAAGTAAGTATTCACGTAGCCGTCAGGCTGCTGTGCCCGTACAATCAGCTCAACGACGGCATCCGCTAGAGACTCCAATTCCGAATCAGGTTCACTTTCCAACAAATAGGATACAGCCTCCAGCCACTTCGCCACATCACTGTCTTGGAACACCATTCCATAGAACTCGCCCTTCTCCAAGCCTGCGGCGATCTTGAAATTCCGGATCGCATGGCTGGGCTCAGCCTCCGCGACGCGATCATTCAATACCTCCCATTGATAGGGCACAACCACGCTTCGAACAAGCTGTATATAGTCGGACCAGAAGCTGTCCTGTATCGTTACTTTGCGTACGCCCGGTTGAACCGGATCTGAATGCTGCGCTTTCATAGTGGCGATCTCTCCTTTTCTCTCTATCGTTATCCCTTCACGCCGCCTACMGTTAAGCCTTCAATAAAGAATCGCTGAAAGAATAGGAATAGCAAAAGAATAGGTAATATGGTTAGAATGGCGCCTGCTAGAAGAAC
>NZ_JBFRGE010000058.1:0-44158 GCF_052115185.1 Paenibacillus sp. 2TAB19
CAAAAAGAAGCTCAAAAAGAAGCTTGCTGAGATGTTCGAGAGACGCTATTCACAATCTAACGATTAACCAATAACTCCCAAATCTATGGTGGGGCTGACCCACTACCTGCAAAAACGTCAGAACATTCAGACATAACAGTTACCCATCGTCTCGATGGATATTCCTACCTTCTTACACAAACTTCTTGACGCTACCCCCAGTGACCTTTCTCCGTTCATTTGACTGCATAAAATCCAATCAAACATCGAAATCTTCTCGTTCCTAGCCTTTTGACTGTACGAAATCCATCCAAAATGCGAGCACACCTCTATTGAGCCGAATGATTCGACAGGCAGCACAAAAAAATACTAGGTAACACAAATTTATCATCTTAATTGTTAAGCGGGTATCCAAGCAAGTCGAGTAATATTTGGGTAGAACGAACAACAACCCAAATATTAGGCGGGGGATAGACAGATGAGGAAGACGCGAGGGTGGAATTTTAATTTCCGTAAAATCGTTCGGTTTCGCATGAACGGGCGATCGCTGCGGGTCAAGTGGATGGGTCTGATCTCGGCGGCGATACTGTTGTCCTTGATAGGCTCGAGCGCGATGAACTTCGGCACCATGCAGGCTTCGCTTGCAGAGACGTTCGCAAAGGCAAACGCGACACAAGTTGAAAGCGCTACCAGAGAGCTTCGGATGTTCGCCGAGCAATACGAGAAGGCGGTCGAGGGGATGGCGGGAGAAATCGGACGAATGAGCCGCCGCTCCGGGAATTCGAATCAGGATATCGCAAGCATGCTGCAGGATGTGAAGGCTCAGGATCATTCGCTGCTCGGGGCGTACTTCATCCCAGCGTCGACAGGACAACAGTTGACGACTCACGAGAAGGGCCATTCGGGTGATGCGAGAGAGATGCCTCACTATAAGCTTGCTCTTCAAAACAAGGATACATCTTGGACGGACGTCCGGTTGGATGAATTATCGGGCAAGATGACGGTTTCGATCGTGACGCCGGTGTTGACCGGAGAAGATTTGTACGGTGTCGCGGGCTTCGATATCGACTTGAACGGGATTGGATTGCTGCGGGAATCCAACGAGAAATTCGGGGATAACAAGCTGGTCATCTACGATAACCAGGGCTTGATCATTTCCTCGTTCATGCAAGGCTTGGACGGAACGAACATTGATCCGAACGCGAGCGGCAGCATACCCGGCGTGCTGGACGCGCTCTCCGAGCCAGCCGATATGAAGCGGAATTTTGGCTGGGTGGCGGACGTGGCGGCAGGCCAAAGAAGCGGTATCGACATGGAATGGGAGGATGTCCGGTATAAAGGAGAGGTCTCGTTCGTTTATTCGATGAATTGGAGCGTCGTTTCTTTTGTGGACAAACAAGCGTTGACCGACAGTCTTTTCGAGTTCGTGGCCACGAGCCTGATCTCTCTCGCAATCGGTCTTATCATCGGGGCGCTGGCTGCTTATACAATCGCGACGGGACTGCTGAAGACAATCAATTCGCTTCGAATGACTATTGCTAAAACCGCGGAAGGCGACTTGATGTCGGAGTTCAGCTATGCGAAACAAGATGAGATTGGCGAGCTGGCGACCAGCTACAATACGATGCTTGGCAGCATGCGCGCATTGATAAGGAAAGTCGACCTCAGCGTGCAGGCGGTGGAAGAGACGGCTGGCTTCGTTACGACCATTGCAAGCGAGAATGCGACCTCGGGCGTCGAGATTGCCCGTTCGGCGGACGAAATCGCGCGCGGCGCTTCCCACACCTCGACCGAAATCGAGAAAAGCTCCGAGGCTGTTCAAGTGCTAAGCCGGGAAATCGAGACGCTCATCGGTCAGTCCGGCGACATCAAGCTTGTGCTTGCTGAATCCAGCCGTGATCTCAAGAGCGGCAACAGCCAAGTAGAGCAGCTCGAGCTGTCGTATACCCGCTTGGAGCAGGCTTTCGGAAAGGTATCGGATATCGTGAATCACTTAAGCCGCCAGTCGCAATCGATTGCTTCCGTGGCGAAAGCGATCTTCGCCATTACGGATCAGACCAATATTTTGTCTATCAACGCTTCGATCGAGGCCGCTAGGGCCGGCGAGCACGGCAGAGGCTTCGCTGTCGTGGCGGGCGAGGTGCGCAGCTTGGCGGTTCAGGCGAAGCAATCGGCGAAGAGCATTCATGCGACCATCTCCGAGATGCTGTCGCAAACGGAAAATCTCGTCTCCGTCGTCGGCGATACGAACGCGATGAACGAAACGCAGCGGATAGCCGTGTCCGAGGTGAGCCGAGCCATGAGCGGCATGAACGATTCGCTCGGCCGAATGCAGTCTCGCCTGCAAGGAGAACGGGGTACAATCGCAAGCATCGAAGCACAAAAGGAAACAGTAGTCGCGTCGATACAGACGATACTTGCCGTATCCGAGCAGACGACGGCTTCCACGCAGCAGATCGCATCAACCATGGACATGCAGACGGAATCCATCGGGGAAGTGTCCGAGCATGCCAGCAGGCTCGTGGAGCTGGTAGCCGAGCTGAAGCTCACGGTTTCCAAGTTCAGGACCTAAGAACGGACAAGACTCACCTTAAAAAAGTATAGGATTTTATAAAAGAGTGCTATTGTATAGCGCTTTCATGAATCGAGTTAGGTGATATATTTGACCTGTAAACAGCAGAAACACATTTGAGAGGGGTAAAAAAATGAATAAAAAGTTTAAAGCGATTTCTCTCCTGCTAGTTGTGATGGTGTTCGCTACAATCATGGCGGCATGCGGCAAAGACGTAAGCGGTGGCGGAAGCGACGTAAGCGTCGGTATCGTATTGCCGACCAAAGATGAGCCAAGATGGGTACAAGACGAGCAACGTTTTAAGGATGCGCTATCCGGCACGAAATATACGACGGAAATTTTGTTCAGCCAAGGTTCCTCCGCTAAGGAGAAAGAAAACGTGGAAACGTTGATTAACAAAGGCATTGACGTCCTCATTATTTGTCCTCAAGACGGCGCAGCCGCTGGCGCAGCCGTAGAAGCAGCGAAAAAAGAAGGCATCAAAGTTATCGCATACGATCGTCTGATCACGGATACGGATGCGGTTGACTACTACGTCACGTTCGACAGCGAAGCGGTAGGCGCGGCGCAAGCGAAATACCTAGTAGACAATGCAAAAGGCGCAGGCCAACCGCTGTACCTGTATGCAGGCGCAGCTACCGACAATAATGCATTCCTATTCTTCGCCGGCGCATGGAAAGTACTGCAACCAAAAATCGCTGACGGCACATTCGTTATCGCCAACTCCAGCGAAGCGGTTGCTTTGAAAGACAAAGCTGAACTGTCCCGCGATGAGCTAAGCAAAATCATCGGTCAAGTTACAACGAACTGGGATCCGAACGAAGCTAAAAACAAAGCGCAAACTCACCTGACATCCGCTGCCGCTAACGCAAAAGGCGATGTTCTGATTCTTGCTCCAAACGACGGCACGGCTCGCGCCATCGCGGACGTATTCGGTTCCGACAGCGCGGTATCGAGCTTCGTCGTAACCGGCCAAGACGCGGAGAAAGCATCCGTTCAATACATCATTGACAGCAAACAGTCCATGACGGTATTCAAAGACGTTCGTACGCTGGTTAAAGACGCAATGGGCATGGCGGTAACGCTGCTCGACGGCGGAACGCCTGAAACGACAGGTTCGTACAACAACGGCAAAATTGACGTCGCAGCTAAACAAACAGACGTTATCGTTGTTAACAAAGCGAACGTAAAAGCAAAGCTTGTTGATTCGGCTTACTACAAAGCGGAAGACTTCACAGGTCTGGAATAAGACAAAAGCATAGCCCAGGCGGGATAGTGGTAGTCCATGGCTATCACTATTCCGCAATATTAACGGCTGCTAGGTTAAGGGGGCATAACAATGAGCGAATATATATTGGAGATGAAGAACATCTCCAAGGAATTTACGGGAGTCAAAGCGCTCACTGATGTCAGCTTCAAGGTGGAAGAAGGCGAAATCCACTGCTTGATCGGTGAGAACGGCGCCGGAAAGTCCACGTTGATGAAGGTGTTAAGCGGTGTATATCCTCACGGCACGTATTCAGGCGATATCGTGTACGAGGGCAACGTACAACAGTTTGGCCGGATCAGCGACAGCGTGAAGGCGGGCATCGCCATTATTTATCAAGAGCTGGCGTTATTCCCGGATTTGACCGTATACGAAAATATTAGTGCGGGCAACGAAGTGAAACGCGGCGGAGTCATCGATTGGAACCAAACGATCGTTCATTCAAAGCAAATGCTCCAGAAGGTTGGATTGGACGTCAATCCGGAGGTGCTGATCAAGGACCTCGGCGTCGGCAAACAGCAATTGATTGAAATCGCCAAAGCGTTAAGCAAACACGTCAAGCTGCTTATTCTAGATGAGCCGACCGCGGCGCTGAACGAAAACGACAGCGAGAACCTGCTTGTGCTGCTGCGAGAGCTGAAGAAACAAGGCATCACCTGCATCATGATTTCTCACAAGCTGAAAGAAGTCATCTCCATAGCGGACCGGGCAACCATCCTTCGCGATGGACGCACCATCTGCACGCTCGATGCATCGAAGGGCGAAATAACCGAAAGCGCGATTATCAAAAACATGGTCGGTCGCGAGATCGACGACATTTATCCGAAGAGAACGAACAAGAAATTCGGCGATAAAATTTTGGAGCTTAATAATTGGTCCGCTTACGATCCAAAGTTAGGACGAAACGTTGTTAAAAAGGTTGATCTTCATGTTAAACAAGGCGAAATCGTCGGCATAGCCGGCTTAATGGGCTCGGGGCGTACGGAGCTCGCTCTTAGCATCTTCGGCAATCCCAAGTCCTATAAACTGCAGGGCGACTTATTCGTGGATGGCATGCCCTCGAAATTCCAGCATACAAGCGATGCGATCAAAGCGGGTATCGCATACGTAACCGAGGACCGGAAGGGCGATGGGTTGTTCTTGGCCCAAGACATCAAAAGCAATGTCGTTGCGGCTAACCTAAGCGGAATTGCCAAGAACGGCGTCATTAACGAGAACGAAGAAGTGAAAATTTCGAACGAGTATAAGAGCTCCATGCACGTCAAAGCTCCATCCGTGGAGCAAATCGTCGGCAAGTTGAGCGGCGGCAACCAGCAGAAGGTGTCTCTCGGCAAATGGCTGTTCGTCGGACCGAAGCTGCTGATCCTGGATGAGCCGACGCGCGGCATCGATGTAGGCGCCAAGTTYGAAATCTATACGATTATGAACAAGCTGATCAGCGAAGGAATGAGCATTATCATGATCTCGTCCGAGCTCGGAGAAGTGCTTGGCATGAGCGACCGTATATACGTCATGGCTGAAGGAAAGATGAAGGGCGAGTTGCCGATCGCAGAGGCTACCCAAGAAAACATTATGCAGCTTGCAACGCAATAGGAGGAAGACCAATGAACCTTTTTAACGAAGCGAAGTCGCTTGTCAAAGTGAATATCCGTGACTACGGCATGTACATTGCGCTGTTTGTCATTATGCTTACCTTTACGATTATGACGGACGGATTGTTTATGTCATCGCGTAATATTAGTAACCTGCTCGACGCTACGGGCTACATCGCCGTGCTCGCTGTCGGCATGACGCTTGTCATCGTTATTCGCGAGATCGACTTGTCCGTCGGCTTTGCAGCCGGATTCATGGGTGCGATCGCAGCGATCCTAATGACGCAAATGGGAGTACCGGTGTACTTGACCATTCCGATCATTTTGGTTCTTGGCGTTGTAGCCGGGTTATTCAACGGCGTGCTTGTAGCTAAGATCGGTATCCCATCGTTCGTCGCTTCCTTGGCTTTTATGCTTATTTTCCGAGGCGCGTTGCTGCAAGTCACTGAAAAGACGGGAACGATCAACGTAGATAACGATTTCTTTAATGCGCTAGGCAATGGCTTCATTCCTTCGCTTGCTCAAGTAGGCGGCCTGCATGTGCTATCGCTGCTCCTGGGCTTGCTATGCATCGTATTCTACATCTATAGCGAAATTACGCAGCGCAGGAACAAGATGAAGTACCAATTCGAAGTGATGTCTATAGGCTTGTTCACAGTCAAATTGATCTTCATCTCTTTCATTATTGGTTATATTACTTGGATTCTTGCAGGTTACAATGGCTTCTCCTGGACGGTTATCATTATGCTCGGCGTAGTAGCTATCTATCACTTCCTGACGACGAAGACAGTACTCGGCAGACATATCTACGCCGTAGGCAGCAATCCGGAAGCGGCTCACCTTACAGGTATTAACGTTAAAAAAATTACCTACATCGTATTTGGATCCATGGGCATGTTGTCTGCGCTGTCTGGAATTCTGTTCACCGCGCGCATGCAATCGGCTTCGACAACGGCGGGTACGCTGTTCGAGCTTGACGCCATTGCTGCGGCTTATGTCGGCGGCGTATCCTCCGCGGGCGGTGTCGGCAAAGTAACAGGCGCGATTATTGGCGCAATTGTTATGGCGTCTCTCTCGAGCGGCATGAACCTGCTCGGCGTTGGCGTCTCCTATCAGTACATGATCCGTGGCGGCGTGCTTGCCGCAGCCGTTATCTTCGACGTTATGACGCGCAAGAAAAGAGGCTAGGTTAGACAACAAGAAGGCGGACCTCAAGCGAGAGCAATCGTTTGGGGTCTGTTTTTTGCATTGAATATTCCTTGACAGGAATATTCAATTTGCAGTATATTAATGGTGCAGGATATGTTAACGACTGAACAACAAAGGAACGTAAGGTGTATGGATACAACAACATTTAGCGCTCTTTCCGAGCCGAACCGCTTGCGAATTGTAGAACTGCTCCAGGCCGGACCTCTGACGGTAGGGGAAATTGCTGAACGCTTAAGCCTTCGGCAGCCCCAGGCGTCCAAACATTTGCGCGTATTGCTGGAGGCTGGATTGGTTGAAGTTCAGGCGGATGCGAATCGGCGGCATTACAAGCTGCGGGAGCAGCCTTTTCGAGCAATGGATAAGTGGCTGGACGACTACCGCAGATTGTGGGAAGAACGCTTTGACAACTTAGAAATTTATTTGCAGAAGCTGCAAGCGAAGAATGAGGATGATACGACAAATTAACTTTAGGAGGAATTGTAAAATGACGAATGAAATGCTGACGAAGGTAGAAGGTCAAGAGTTTGTGATGGAGCGTGTCTTCAACGCGCCAAAGGGTCTTGTGTTCAGCGCATTCACCGAGTCTGAGCACTTGAAGCATTGGTGGGGTCCGCGCGGATGGACGCTGACGGTTTGCAATATTGATTTTCGTCCGGGCGGTGTATGGCATTACTGTATGAAGTGTATCGATGAGGCGCAAGGCGATTTCTTCGGCTTCGAATCATGGGGCAAAGCTGTCTATGAGGAGATCGTGGATCAAGAGAAGATTGTATATGTAGATTACTTCTCGGATGCCGAGGGCAACGAGGCAGAGGGTATGCCGCCATCGCATGTGACGTTGGTGTTCGAAGAGTTGGAAGGCAAGACGAAGGTTATCAGCCGTTCGCGTTTCGATTCGGAGGAAGCCGTCAAAACCGTCATCGAGATGGGTATGGAGCAAGGTATCAGAGAAACATGGGATCGTCTGGAAGAGCATCTGCAAGCTTCGAAATAATAGGGAAGGAAGAAGAGCTGCCGCGCGAGAAACGGCTGGCTCTTCTTTTTTTAATGCTTGTTAAGGCTGTTAGTTTGCTATAATGAAGAAGTTTCATAGCGTATTCGTGTATTACATAGCGTGACAAGAGGAGGTTGACTTATTTTGCTAAACAGATTCCAAAAATTATTATCCAGCGTGCTTGTGTTAGTTGTATTTATTAGTATATTTCCGCAAATGATGTTCGCGGCGGGGAGTTCGGAGAACAAGTTTCTTAGCTTCTCGGTGGAAGGGAATCCGGGAGTGATCGATAACGATAGCCATACGATCAGCGTTATCGTTCCTTTCCGCTCGGCCACGTACAACATGCTTGAGCATTTCGAAGTTTCGCCGGGCGCCTCCGTTATAAGTCATACGAGCGGGGAGACAAGATCGGACTACTCGTCGTCTCCGGTAGTATTGACGGTAGTTGCCGAAGACGGCAGCCAGCAGCCGTATGCCGTTACGGTAACGGAAGGACCGAGCAACTTAAAGGCGATAACTTCCTTTAGTCTATCCAACCCGGCCATAACCGGCTTTATTGACGAAGAAGCCTTCTTGATCTACCTGACTGTTCCGCAAGGAACGGATGTAACGCAATTGACGCCTTCCTTCGCAACCGAAGGGGTGCGAGTAGAAGTGAATGGCGACGTTCAAACAAGCGATGTGACGGCGCTGGATTTTACTTTGCCCGTTACCTACACCGTTGTGGCCGCCGATGGCAGCACGAGGAACTACACGGTGACCGTGAATACGCAGCAGGAGCTGAGCACGGCAAAAGACTTGACTTACTTTGCCTTCCCGGCAACGAGTTCTATTGGTTATATCGATAGCGAAGCCTATACTGTCCAGATTAAAGTGCCATTCGGAACGGATCTTCACAGTCTGGTGCCTGCGTTTACGACGACGGGCAGCATCGTGAGGGTGGATGACTTACAGCAGATTAGCGGGGAAGTAGCCTACGATTATATTGATTTCTCGAGCTCCGTTGTTTACCGGGTGTACGATGAAGCAGGCGATTACAGAGACTATACTATTAATGTTCAAACAGCTAATGCTGGAGATAGTTCGAGCAAAGAGCTGCTTACCTTTGCCGTGAACGGCATTGACGGCACGGTGAACGAGTCTGCTCATACGGTATCCGTCGTATTGCCATACGGCAGCGCATTGGCGAATCAAGTCGCAACGTTCACGTCGTCGGCCGAATCGACGGTATGGATCGGGAACCGCATACAGACCTCCGATGCGAGCCTCAACGATTTCACTGGGCCTCTTACGTATACGGTATATGCTGAAAATGGAACAACGCAGGCTTATACGGTCACCGTAACGGTTGCGCCGCGCAAGCCTACGCAGCCGCCGGTAGAGCCTGATCCGGAGCCTGAGGTCGAGCCTGAACCGCCGGTAACGCCGGCTGCGCCTTACAACTCGGTTGTAGACGCGGAGAAGCTGAACGCCTATGTGAAAGCAAGGATTGAAATGAATCAGAACAATCCGGCTAGCGGAGCGTTCTCGGATGCCGATGGACATTGGGCTGCATCGGATATAGCGTTATTCGCAAAGTTAGGCGTTATTAGCGGCTATGATGACGGAACGTTCCGTCCGAACGGCAGCATTACGCGTGCGGAATTCGCCGCGATTACAGCCAGGTTGTTCCAACTGAACGCAGTCGATGGCGGAAGCGCTCCAGCCTTGAATGACGTGCAGGCTCATTGGGCCAAAGACGCCATTGTCGCGCTAGCCTCCAAAGGGATTCTGACCGGCTATACGGACGGCTCGTTCAAGCCGAATCAATTCATTTCTCGCGCCGAGATGGTTTCCATCATCGTGCGCATCGTTAACCTTGATGCTATCGAAAAGCAACAGGACGTTGCCTTTAACGACATTGCAGGCTCGTGGAATGAGAATGCGATTAAAGCTGCAGCAGCCGCGGGCTTGTTCGAAGGACGAGACGCTAATACCTTCGCCCCTGGAGCTTTCTCTACGCGTGCGGAAGCGTTGATGATCATTTTGCGAGTATTGAATTTGGATGCGGATATGACGAGTCTGCTTGATGAATTGAGAAACTAAGCAATCATAATGAAATAAGGCTCGCACCGGCATGTTTACTCTCAAGCCGAGGCGAGCCTTATTTGTTGATGCATAGGACATTAGAAATCGAAGTTGTCCGGGTCCGGGCCGACGCGGCGATTCTCGTTCAAGGCTTCGATTTGTTCCATATCGCCGCTCGTAAGCTCGAAGTCGAACACATTCGCATTCTCGATTATGCGCTGTTCCTTCGTCGATTTCGGTATCGTGATGATGCCGCGCTGTAGATCCCAGCGGAGAATGACTTGGGCGACGGACTTGCAATGCTTAGCGGCGACCTCTTGCAGAACGGGATGCTCGAACAGTTGACCTTGCATGAGCGGTGACCAGGCCTCTAGCTGAATGCTCTGCTCCTTGGCGAAGCTGTGAAGTTCCTGTTGGGTCAGTAATGGGTGCAGCTCGACTTGATTAATCATCGGTTTGATCTCGGCTGTCTCCATTAAGTCCTTCAGATGATGAATCTGGAAGTTGCTGACGCCGATTGCTTTTACTCTTCCTTGCTTGTAAAGCGTCTCAAGCGCTCGCCAAGCTTCTTTGTATTTGCCCGCGACAGGCCAGTGGATGAGGTAGAGGTCCAGATAGTCGAGGCCGAGCTTGGTGAGGCTCGTCTCGAACGCGGCGAGTGTCTGCTCATAGCCCAGATCGGCATTCCATACTTTGGATGTTACGAAGAGTTGGTCACGAGATAAGCCGCTTTCGCTTAACGCTTCGCGTATGCCTTGTCCGACTCCGCTTTCGTTCTCGTAGATGGCAGCCGTATCGATGCTGCGGTAGCCATGCTTGACCGCTGCTTTGATAGCTTCGATGAGCTCGGCGCCTTCCTCTACCTTGAATACGCCAAGGCCGAACCAAGGCATGCGAACACCGTTGCTTAATGTTGTCGTGGATTGCAGATTTGTGATTGGGTTAGTTGTTGTAGTCATAATAATACATCCTCTCAAATTTTGATGATTTATGCGGAAGCGCGCAGCTTCTCTCCTTGCTTCGTGTCGTTTGCCTCGAGCTTGCGAACCCAGCCGGTTAGGACGACTGCGCCGGCGACCATAACGGACCCGATCCATGCGGTATGGATGATGCCGATGCCCCCGGCAATGACGCCGCCGAGATAGGAGCCGATCGCAATGCCTGCATTGAATGCGGCAATATTGAAGGCAGAGGCGACATCGACCGACTTCGGCGTATAGCGCTCAGCCAGCATCACAACATAGAGCTGTAGCCCCGGCACGTTCATGAACGCCAGCAAGCCCATGGCGATAATCGTCAGGAGGCCGGCAATCTTGAATGGCGCGGTGAACGTTAGGATAAGCAGTATAACGGCTTGCATAGCGAACATATAGAACAGGGCTTTTACAGGATTACGGTTGGCGGCTTTTCCTCCAATAACGTTGCCTATGGCAATCGCGATGCCGTATACGAGCAGAAGAACGACAATCGTTTTCTCGCTGAATCCGGTTATGTCGTGCAGCAACGGGGATAAATAAGTGAAGACGACAAACGTTCCGCCGTAGCCGAGCGCCGTAATGGCGAAGGCCAGCAGTAGTCTTCCGTTCGTGATCACTTTAATCTGATCGCGCATCGTAGTGGATGCTCCTTTGCGCAAGCCGGAAGGGACGAGAATCAGATTGGCTATGAACGACAGGATGCCGATGGCAACAATCGCGACGAATGCCATGCGCCAGCCAAGCTGCTGGCCGATCCAAGTGCCGAGCGGCACGCCGGTAACGGTAGCGACCGTAAGCCCGGAGAACATAAGGGCAATGGCGCTCGCTCTGCGGTTCTCCGGCACGAGATCAGCCGCGATCGTTGAGCCGATCGACATGAATATGCCGTGGGCGAGAGCGGATACGAGCCGTCCGATCAGCAGGACGGCAATGCCGCTCGCCAGCGAGGCCAGCGTATTGCCGATGATGAAGACGATCATGATCGCCAGCAGCAGCGTCTTGCGAGATACTTTGGCGGTGAGCGACGTAAGAATCGGAGCGCCAAACGTGACGCCTAGCGCGTATAGCGATACGGTTAATCCCGCAGTTGTTATCGATATGTGCAAGTCGTCGGCGATGAGAGGCAGCAGCCCCACGCTGATGAACTCTGTCGTTCCGATGGCGAAGGCGCTTATCGCTAACGCAAGCAGCGCAAAGGTACTTCTTCGTTGATTGGTTGTCATACGTTTTTTCCTCCACAGTAGTAATGACCGGCCGGTAAATGCTATTATGGATGAATCGCGCGGCGATGGATAGTACGTACTTTCAAGTGCTATAGATACCGCGAAGTGCTATAGGTACTGAAAAGTACCTATAGAATTAGAGGCAAGGAGGAATACGATATGGCTCCAAAAAGGTACAATATATCGGTAGAAGCTACGCTTGAGGTGATCGGCGGGAAATGGAAATGCGTCATTCTATGCCATCTGACCCATGGGACGAAGCGTACGAGCGATCTTAAACGATTAATGCCGGCCATTACGCAGAAAATGCTGACCCAGCAATTGCGGGAGCTGGAGCAGGACGGCATCGTCAACCGGATCAGCTATAATCAGGTTCCGCCCAAGGTGGAATATGAGCTTAGCGAATACGGCTGGAGCTTGAAGCCGATTCTGGATTCGCTCTGCAATTGGGGCGAGCTGCATATTATTAAGGAGTACGGCGATATTAACGAGATGCTGGAGGACAGCATATTGAATTATAAGGATAAGGAAGAGCAGACGGTTATTCGTTAACTGCGGCTATTTTAGGAGATACGTGATGAAGAAAAGGCTGCTAGATATACTCATTATTGTGGGCGGAGCGTTCCTGTTCGCTCTAGGCGTTAATCTGTTCGTTATTCCGAACGAGCTTGGAGAGGGCGGCGTAACGGGCATTACGATTATTTTGTACTACTTGTTCGAATGGTCGCCGGGTATTGTCAACTTGGTTATCAACGGTCTGCTGTTGATCGTCGGTTATCGGTTTCTTGATCGTACGGCCGTTCTGTATACGATCATTGCCGTCGCGAGCAACTCGCTGTTCCTCGTTCTGACGGACCATTGGCGCATCGAATCGGATGAGATCGTCGTTAACGCTATTTTCGGCGGCATGTTTGTCGGAATCGGCATCGGCATGATCATCAGGGTGGGCGGCACGACGGCAGGTACGACTATTTTGGCCCGAATCGCTAATAAATATTTGGACTGGAACATCAGCTACGCGCTGCTGTTTTTCGATCTGATCGTCGCGTTCTCTTCCTTCTTCATCATTGGCGCGAAGGCGCTCATGCTGACGATTATCATGCTCTATATTGGAACGAAGGTGATGGACTTCATCATTGAGGGCGTTAATCCGAAGAAGGCTGTTACGATCATCTCCAAGGAGCATCAGAAGATTGCCGACCAAGTCATTACCGTCATGGACCGCGGCGTCACGATCATGCACGGACAGGGCTATTACACGAAGAACAAGCAGGAGATTCTGTATATTGTGATTAGCAAGCAGGAGCTCAGCACGCTCAAGAAAATCGTCAAAAGCGCCGATAAAAATGCGTTCATCACCATTCATGATGTGCGCGACGTGTTCGGCGAAGGGTTTATCGATATATCGAAGTGACGGGACGACCGGACCGCAGCTTATTGCTGCGGTTTTTATTATTGCTCCAGCTTCAGCTCGAGCGGAGTCAAGTAATGAAGCGAATCGCGTTCCGAGCGGCGGAAGCTGCCTGGCGTCATGCCTGTCCATTTGCTGAATTGGCGAATGAAGCTTTGCACATTTTCGAACCCGATGCGATAGGCGATTTGCTCTAAGGAGTCGTCGCTGTTCACAAGCGAATGCATTGCCTCCTGCTGTCTGAGTACGGCCAAGTAATCGCGCGGTGACATACGGTAAGCTTGCTGGAATACACGGTAACAATGGCGCCGGCTGATAAGCAGCTTCTCTGCGATCTGAGCGAGCCAATTGTGAAGCGGTTCACGGGTTTCGAACCGGTCCTCGCTATCAGAATGGCGGAATGTAATCAGCTTCTCAATCTCGCGAGCAATAAGTGGGGGCAATGTTTCTTCGGAATAGTGAGGGCTGTCTGACTGCTGCGTCTTCATATGACGCTCGAGCAGGCTCATCATCAAGAGCGCGTTGGCGAACAACCCGATGTGCGAGTGCGAGTCATCCTCTTGGAGCTGCTCGATAAGCTGCATGATGATCGGTCGAAGCTTTTCGTTAAGCGGATCTCCCTTCGGATAATGGAGCTGCTCACAGTTGTTCATAAGCTGCATGAATGCCGTATCGGACACTTGAACATGCATAACAAAATATTGCAGCGGCTCTTGTCGATCCGACTTGTAACGATGGGGCTTCATAGGCGGTATGATGAGAAGATCGCCAGCTTGCTGCTCATAGACGGCATGATCCATAATGGCAGTCTGAGTCCCGCTCAGCACGAGATTGACCTCTACCATCATGTGGTGAAGATGCCGCTGGCATAACCAGCCTTTGCCGGTTACGCCTGTATGCATGCCATACAGATAAACCTCCGATTTTAAGTTGGGAAAAGCACGGCTCTTCAGCGCTGCGGCAGCTCTGTTCGTCATTGCTGGCAACTCCTTTCTTGCTGTATCTCTCTATCATGTCCCATTTGGTTCATTATTTCTAGCAGCAAGACCTCATAGGTGATAACGAATGCAGCGATAGTCCTTTATACTCTCATTATCAAGTTTTCTATTAAGGCATACAAGGATGAGGAGAGAGGGGATTGGAATATATGTCACTATCTATTTTGCAGCAACCAATCGATATTCGGGTAGAGAYGGAGCATGGCTGGAAACAGCTGACCCTGCAGGAAACGGGCAAGTGGAGTAAAGACCGTGTTGTCGTGGAGCTTGCGGGGGCGCAAGCGTCTGATGGGGCGCCGGTGCATCTGTGGTTGGAGTCGGCGGCCGAACCGGTTCTTACAGTGAAGATCCGCTGGGCGAAGCGGGCAGAGGGCAAGCTGCTCGTATTGGGTGATCACTGGGAGCGGGCGTATGGGGATTTGGAATGGCGGGGCATAGTGCCTGAGCGAGTGATGCCATGGTACTTCTTGACGAATAACGGAAGTGTCACGAACGGTTATGGCGTACGGACAGGACCAAGCGCATTTTGCAGTTGGAAACTCGATCAGGAGGGAATAACCTTCACCGCGGATGTGCGTAATGGTGCAGTCGGCGTAGTGCTCGGAGATAGAAGGCTGGAAGTAGCTGTATTGTTGGCGTTCGAAGGAAAAGAGGGGGAATCAGCCTTTACTGCCGCTCGGCGCTTCTGCCAGTTGATGTGCTTGCAGCCCGTTTTGCCGTCTCAGCCGGTATATGGGGGCAATAACTGGTATTACGCTTACGGCAATAGCTCGCATGAGCAGATCTTGGCGGACTCGGCGTTCATATCTTCGCTCGCTTCATCGGAAGCTAACCGTCCATTCATGGTAATTGACGATGGCTGGCAGCTTGCAAGCGGCGGCGGAGGCTGTAAGGGTGCGCCGTGGACGGGCAGCGACAAGTTCCCTGATATGGAGGGGCTTGCGCGAGCGATGAAGGAGACCGGCGTTCGTCCAGGCATTTGGTGCAGGCCGTTGATGTCGTCTGACCCGAATGTACCGAAGGAATGGGTACGATATTCGGCAAGCGAGACGGACAGCGTGCTTGACCCAACCGTACCGGGAGTACTCGAGTTCATTGCGAAGTCGATCAAGGATATGTCGGATTGGGGCTTCGAGCTCATTAAGCATGATTTCTCTACCTATGATCTGCTTGGCGAATGGGGGTTCCGAATGAAGTCGGACGTGAACTCGCTTGCGAATACGTTCAGCGACCGATCGAGAACAACAGCTCAAATCGTGCTTGACCTCTATTGGACTATCGCTGAAGCTTCTGGCAGCAGTCTGTTGATCGGCTGCAACACGATCAGTCATCTTGCTGCAGGCCTATTCGAAATCCAGCGTACTGGCGATGATACGAGCGGCAAGTCATGGGAGCGGACGCGTTATATGGGCGTCAATACGATGGCGTTCCGCATGGCTCAGCACAACACCTTCTATAGTCACGATGCCGACTGCATCGGCATTACGAAGGATGTTCCATGGGAGCTGAACAAGCAGTGGCTCGACTTGCTCGCAGGCAGCGGAACGCCGCTCTTCATTTCCGTTGATCCAGCCATCGTGACCGAGGAGCAGGAGGCTGCTCTGCGGGTCGCATTCGATCTAGCATCCCAAGAGCTGCCGCCCGGCGAGCCGCTCGACTGGATGGAAACGACTTGCCCAAGCCGATGGCTGCTGAACGGCGAGGAGACGGCATTCGAATGGAGCCGCAACCCGCTTGAGATCGTGGATGAGTACGATAACGAGTGGTGGCTGTAAGGCTGTGTGCCTTGACCGGGGCGGAATAGCGTAACGAATTTACGTTATTGTTCCTGCATTCCGTCTCTATCCAATGCATTTGATCATTTTTAGTATAAATAAAGTAAAAAAGTTTCGTTATTTGCCCCATTGCCAACCCGGCGTGGAGCAATAGCGAAACTTTTTTTCGTTATGATAGCAAGCAGCTTCCGAGCCTGCAATTGATTATTCAACGCAATACATAAAGCCAATAGCGCCAGGGCCTGTATGTGTCGTTATGACAGGCGTTGCGGGCTGTATGCGGATGGGGGCTGTTGTAAAACGACTAATCTCGTCACGCAGACGTTCGGCTAATGTAAGGTTATCCGCATGGGAAATGCCGATCTCCTTCACTTCTTTTCCTGCGGTATCGGCTTGGAAACGTTCGATTAGGTTTTTAATAATTTGTGTGGTGGTCCGAACTTTGGCAACGGGCGTATAGACGCCTTTATCAAGCATGGCAATCGGTTTGATACTGAGAACGGTGCTGATCCAGCCTTTTGCTTTGCCGATGCGTCCGCCTTTGACCAGATTTTCGACCGTATCGACAACGACATATAAAGATGTTCCTTCAAGTATGCCGCGCAGTTTGGCTGTAATTTGGTCGATCGTGCTTCCTGCGTGCGCCATCTTCGCCGCTTCAATGACTTGGAATCCAAGCGCTTGCGATATCATTTGCGAATCAACAACGACGACGTTGCTTTCTGTCATCGTTGCAGCTGCGCAGGCCGTCGAATACGTTCCGCTCATGCCGCTGGTCATATGAATAGAGAGGATCGTATGGCCGTCGGCCCCTAGCCGGTCATATAAGTCTACAAATGCTCCTACAGCAGGCTGCGAAGTCTTTGGCAACTCGACAGCTTGTTTCATTTTGTGAATAAAATCTATCGGAAAAATCGTAACGTTATCTCCGTAACTTTCCCCATCTATATAAACTGACAGCGGAATGACCTCTACCCCGTGCTGTTGAAGCAATTCCTTAGGCAAGTCTGTCGTGGAATCGGTAACAATTCTGATGCCAGTCATAATGCGGCCTCCTTCGATGTATAAGACCAGAGTATGTACGGTTTTATTTGTTGAAAGTTTCAAGGTCCGCTCTTCTACAGGTAGTAGTTGAAAGATTAACCAAAAGTAATAGACGGATAGTCCTCAAGGGCTATCCGTTTTGTTTTGAAGTTATATACTTTTGAAGGAATTTGTTGAAAAATGGCGAATAAAGGAAGTCGGTGATTGTAACCTACAAACTGGAGGGAACAGACGAATGAAGAAGGGTTTTATAGCAGCCGTTATACTTGCAATGCTTGTATCGATGAGTACGGTAGGCTTTGCGCAGGAGGCTGCGAAGACGTATGGACAAGTATTGAGCGAGATAGGCTTGATTCAAGGCTCGAACGGTGACTTGAATGAGAGCGGTGAACTGACACGCTCTCAAATGGTCGTCATTCTGAACCGATTAGGCGCGAAGTCGGATGAGGCTTTCACGCCGCCGGCGAAGGCGACATTCACGGATGTGCCGACAACGCACTGGGCTTACAAAGATGTGGAGAAAGCATATAGCGATAAAGTTACTACCGGCATCGGAAATGGCAAATTCGGCGTTAACAATAAGATTACGTACCAACAGGCAGCAGCTTTCCTGCTGCGCGTGCTCGGTTACGAGGTTAGCTATGACAAGGCTTTGACTGAGGCGGCTGCCAAAGGAATCAAGCTGGCTGGCGAAAAAAGCGCGAATGCGAATTTGCTGCGCGCGGATATTTTCGAGCTTATGACCAAGACGTTGGTTGCGAACGTTAACGGAAGCAATGAACAACTGGTCGATACGATTGCTGCGATTGACGAGGCACATCGCACAACGTTCCTTAACGAGTACGCACAAGCGATTAATCCGGAGCTAAGAGCATTCAGCTATACGCCAGTGGCCGATGTGTACAAAGGCAGCGACGAGTTTTTGAAGAAAAGCTCGGCCGACGGCAGGAAATACGGGCTTCAAGTGGAGAAGGTAGTGAATGTGTTTACGGGCACGGGTACGGCGGTATCGTATGCAGATTTCTTCAAATTGATTAACCCGGAAGAGACGATTGATTTCCAGTTCGCTTGGTCCGAATATTCGAATGACCCGGAGTATGGCGAGTACGGGATTTATGGATGGTCTTACGTATCAATTGATGAGAGCGGATATTTGTTCGCCCACGTAACAGCAACAGAAGGCGAGTCTGGTTATGAAGCGACCAACCCGACCGTGACGAAGTACAAACCGGTTACCGTGGACGGCAAGCAAGTGACGCCTTATCATGTCGAAATGGATTTGGAGGGTTTCACGGGTGAGATTGAGCCGTATGACCTCTTCTTCCTTCTTGATGCCAAAGGAGTCTATACCGTTGCTAGCGTAGGGGCATTCGGTGACGGCGTACATACGCGTCAATAGCTGATTGGTCGACTAGTTAATGAAGTGCCGCAAACGGAGGGGCGTTAAGCCTAGATCCGTCTGCGGCATTTTTTTGCAGGCCGGTTGCCGTGTGTTATATCCCTCCTTGTGTTCCGTTCGAAATTTTGGGACAATATGATATAGCGAAAATGTGACGTACGAGGAAACAGCGTTGAAAAGAGGGCAACCAATGAGCAAACCATCCATTTACGGATTAACGCTTGCGCAACTGACGGAGTGGCTGCAAGAGCGTGGACATAAGAAGGGCAGAGCGGCGCAAGTATGGGATTATTTATATCGCAGACGGGTAACACAATTTACGGAGATGACGGATCTGAACTCGCTCTGTGCGGAGCTTCTTGCCGAGCACTTCACGATTCAGACGTTAACCGAGCATGTGAAGCAGCAGTCGGCTGACGGAACGGTCAAGTTCTTGTTCCGGTTGACGGACGGCAACTTGATTGAGACGGTTATGATGCGTCATAAGTTCGGTCTCTCTGTCTGCGTGACAACGCAGGTTGGCTGCAATATCGGCTGCAGCTTCTGCGCGAGCGGTCTGCTTGCGAAGAGCCGCGACCTGTCGAGCGGAGAAATCGTGGAGCAGATCATGAAGGTGCAGCTTCATCTAGATAGCGCAGGCGCTGGGGAGCGTGTAAGCAATATTGTCGTTATGGGTATCGGCGAGCCATTCGATAATTACACGAACATGTCGGACTTTATCCGTGTTGTGACCGACCATAAGGGTCTTGCTATTGGACCTAGACATATTACGGTATCGACAAGCGGGCTAGCGAAGAAGATTATCGAGTTCGCGGATGATACTGAGATCCCAGTTAATCTCGCCGTGTCGCTGCATGCGCCTAACGACGAGCTGCGCACGAGAATTATGAAGATCAACAAAGCGATACCGATCGAGAAGCTGATGCAGGCGATCGATTATTACTTGGAGAAGACGAAGCGGAGAATCACGCTGGAATATATATTGCTGAAGGACGTCAACGACAAGAAGGAGCATGCGCTTGAGCTGGCTGAGCTAGTAGCCAATCGCAAGCAACTGGCGACGGTGAATCTGATTCCGTATAATCCGGTTGATGAGCATAGTCAGTATCAGCGGAGCGAGCAGGAATCCATCCGAATCTTCTATGACACGCTGAAGAAGCAGGGTATCAACTGCAGCGTTCGTCTAGAGCATGGCGCGGATATCGATGCAGCCTGCGGCCAACTGAGAAGCAAACAGCTTCGCAGCAACGATAATGAGGCGGTTTTAGCCTAATCCTCAACAAGCGAGAGCGTATCCGAGGGGTCGGGTACGCTTCTTTCTATCATTACCAAGAATGAAAATTTCTGTTTTGGACCAATATCGGTTAAACTATATAAATATTACTAGTGGGAGTTGTCCAAATGTCGAATGACGAAATTATATTGACCCAAGAAGGGCTTGAGAAAATAGAAGCTGAATTGGATGAATTGAAATACGTGAAGCGCAAGGAGTTGGCTGCCCGTATTAAGCTGGCGATCAGCTACGGCGATTTGAAGGAGAACAGCGAATACCATTCGGCCAAGGAAGATCAGGCGTTCATGGAGACGCGTATTACGATCCTGACGAAAATGCTGAAGAAGGTACGCGTTGTAGATGCTGCCACCCTCGATACGTCGAAGGTGAATATCGGCCTTACAGCTGTACTAAACGATATTGAGTTCGCTGAACGGATCGAATACAAAATCGTCGGCAGCGAGGAAGCGGACGTCGAAGATAACAAAATTTCGTAMGAAAGCCCGCTTGGCAAGGAGCTTATTGGCAAGAAAGTCGGAGATATCATTGAGGTAACAGCGCCGATGGGCATCATTAAATACGAGCTGCTCGAAATACGAGCAGATTGATCGATTGACAGCTTAATTTAACAGCAGCCGCCTATGAGCCGTGCACTCGTCCGCCTGGACGAATGTCACGGTTTGTTTGCGTTCGAAAACTAGGCCTTTAGTTCGATTTGGTAAAGTTAGGTACAAAGTCTCGCTTATGGCGTCTGTAATTATTTTATAATAGATCCAATATAGTTCGACAGATAATGACAAATTTAATAGATAAATTAGACAAGGTGATGATGAGAGAATGATTTCACCCTTCTTCAAAAAAAAGGATGCAAAAGATCAACAACAGGAGCTTGGATCTGAACCATTGGTCCCAAAGTCTGCGCCTGACAGCGGCCTAGCCGATTCCGAGCTGGCCTCGGCAGCAGAGGAGCCGTTGTCGTCCATGCCATTCGCAGCCAGCAAGTCTAATCTAGACAAGAAGTCGCTCGATCTCGTGTTTGCCGTTGAGCAGATGATTCAAGCTCGCCAACATGCGGAAATCAACATTTACGAGCTGCAGGATCGGTTGACGCATTCGAACGGCAACATTGAACGATTAACCCGCGATCTGAAGAACTTGAACAAAGTGATTGAAGAGCGCGAGAAGAGCATTCTAGATCTGGAGCAGAAGCTGATTGAGAAGAACTTGAAGGTCGATCAAGTCATCGAGGATTACCGGGAGCTCCAATCCACCTTGTCGACAGAAATCGATGACCTTAAGAGTGTCATTGACCTCGAACAGCAGAAGTATACGAGTCTTGCTCAGACCCATAACGAGGCTAATGCCGAGAAAATGAAAAAAATCAATGAGATGGAAGAGCGGATCGGCAGACTGGAAGTAGAGAACGCGCATGTGAAACAGAAGTATGATACGGTACGCCAAGAGAAGGCTTACTTGTCCAACATGATTAGCGACTTTACGAGCCGGATGTCTGTACCGCTAAGCCAGAACAAAAACGATCGCAACGACTAATAGAATAACGTATCGCATTCATACATAAATGATCGGTTATGAGAGTCGGGAGCAGCTATGGAAACTAAAACAGTCCAAATGATTGAGCTATCGTCCATTGAGCAGACACGGACCGGCTTTCAGATGGAGGTCATCATCACTCGCAATCAGGAGCCGGCTCGGTACGTCATCGCCATCGATGAGTTTACCTACAATGAAATAATCACACTCCATCCTCTTGCTGCGAACAGAGTGAGGATGTCTTTATATGCCAAGTGGGATCCGTTCCGCAATCGGCATTATAGCTCGCTGATCAAGATGGATGAACGTTTCGGGGAAACGCTGTATTTTGCCTGCTCGGAGTCCTATGCCGTACAGTTGGAACAAATGCGGCTGAGTGATTCGGTTCCGGAGAAGGCTGCTTCTGCAACAGCAGAAATACAGCCGCCTCAGCCGAAGCCTCGCAAGCGCAAATGGGCGCCGTTCGTTGGCAAGGCAGCACTGCGTCTCGCCATGGTGGTTTGCTTATTTTTCTTGTTCGCTTCTCGTACGGAGAATGGTTTGTTCTCTAATCATGCTGATGCACTAAGCCCGGACAGCGGCGATACGGTAAGCGCCAATGCGGCACAATCGTTCCCGTTTGTCGATGAGCTCTTAATAAGAACTACACCGAGGCCGGTTCTGCCAACAGTGAAACCTGTAGCCCAAGAAACGCCGCCTGCAGAAACGGTCGAGCCAAAGACGGAAACTGCTGCCCTCGGCTACGAAGTGTTGGAAGCTGACGCTGAGGAGTATACCTATTCCGTTCCGAAAGGGTATGTTGCCTTGACGTTCGACGATGGTCCTTCCGAGTATACGGAGCAGATCGTCGATATATTGAAGGAGCATGACATCGCGGCTACGTTCTTGTTCGTAGGTGTTAATGTGAAGCATGATCCCAAAGCTGCGGCGTATGCCGTTGATAATGGTATGGCTGTAGGCAATCACTCTTGGGCTCATAACGACTTCACGGCCAGTACCGCCGAAGAGAATGCCGATAGCATTGCGAGAGTGAACGAGCTGATTGAATCGGAGGCGGAGGGCGAGAACACAGTCGTTAACCTGTTCCGTCCGCCATACGGAGCGATTGATGATGAAGTAAAGGCGGTTGCGAAGCAGGAGCAGATGAAGGTGCTTATGTGGAATCGCGATCCTGTTGATTGGAAGGCGAAGACGGAGAAACAAATATTAAGCTACTTCAAGCAAAAATCGCCGTCCGGCGGCATCTACGTCATGCACGAGAAGAAATTAACGGTCGAAGCGCTTCCTGAAATCATACAATATCTAAAGAGCAAGCAATTGAAATTCGCTATATTCAAATAAAAAAGAAGGTCGGGAGCTTCCTATGAAGCCCTCGACCTTCTTCTATTTCCTAGCTTAGTAAGCCAGTGCGAATAGACCGTGGATATGCGACAGGTAGCGGATGTTGCTCGCTTCCTTCATCAGCGATGCAGGCAAGCCTTTCAGCTGCGTTGCGTTGCCGCCGATTGTGCCCACGCCGTCTTTGCGGCCCAAGCTGCCAAGCGTTCCGGAGAATACAGGCTCGAACTTGCTCATAGCGCCGCCTTTGAACAGAACGCCAAGGTTATGGCCGACTGTTTCACCCATTTGCCAAGCAAGCTGAGCGGTTGGCGGGTATGGACGCTCGCTGCCCTCTGGGAACACAACCGCGCAGTCGCCTGCAAGGAATACGTCCGAGTGGGAAGTCGATTGAAGAGTTGGCGTAACCGTCGAACGACCGCGATCTTCTGCAAGGCCGCTGCTGCCGACAACAGGGTTGCCTTTAACGCCGCCAGTCCAGATGATTGTGTTGGATTCGATTGTATTGCCGTCCTTCAAGGATACAGCTGTTTTCGTTGCTTCCGTGATCGCTACGCCAGTGATGAACGTAACGCCGCGTTTCTCAAGGCTGGATACCGCGCGCTCGATCAACACTTTAGGGAAGATTGGCAATACGGCAGGGCCGGCTTCTACGCAATACAACGAAATATCTTTGAAGTCGATGCCTTTGCTTTTGCATACTTCAGGCAGTTTGTCAGCGAATTCGCCAACGAGCTCAACGCCAGTCAGACCGCCGCCGCCGACTACGATTGTAGCGTCAGCTTTGTTGCCGGATGCTTTGTAAGCGTCCAGACGAGCTTCAACATGCTTGCGGATACGGTTAGCATMAGCAACCGACTTCAGCACCATGCTGTTCTCTTCCAGTCCAGGAATTCCGAAGTAGTTCGTTTCGCTTCCGAGTGCAACAACAAGCGCATCGTAACCGATTACTTTGCCGCTCTCGAACTCAACGATTTTGTCGTCAGGTCTGATTTGCTTAACGGTGTCAACAACGATGTCGACGTTTTTGTCGCTAAGCAGTTTGTTAAGAGGGAGGGATACAGCATTCTCCTCAATAGTGCCGCCGGCAAGACGGTGAAGCTCCGTAATGATCTGATGAGTCGGGAAACGGTTGACAACCGTAATTGTTGCTTCCGATGCAGACAGATGTTGGCGTGCTGTTAGAGCGGAAAGAAGACCACCGTAACCGCCGCCCAAAATAAGAATATGTTTAGACATGTCCATCCTCCATTCTTTGCTTATTTGTAATTAGTTTTTGCGCTCTGCCAATACGTTCAAGAAAGCTTGAGCGAAGCGAAGCGTTTTTTGAACTTCTGGATCTTTCAGCATTTTAAGCATAGCGAATAGACCGACTGTCGAAGAAGTGTCGGCTTGCGAGCGCTCGCCAGCTTCGATAGCGGCTTGAGCGATGCCTTTGGCTTTCTCTTGCACGGGTTTCACGAATTCGCCGATACCTTGAGCGAAATCGTTGATCAATACTTTGTCAGTCGCGATGCCTTTAGCGAAGTCATAGGCAGTTGTCATTGCAGTGACCATTTCAGCTAGCTTAGGCAGGTTATCCACCAATACAGTCAGAGAGTTCTGTACCTCTGGCTGCATAAGCTGATCGAGCACGTCTAACGATTTTTTTTCTTCCGCGAGGCTTGCAGAAACCTCTTGTTGAGCAGATGGTTGTGACATTGGGGAACGTCCTCCTTTACATAGGAATGTAGGTGAGTCATGGGCTCGATGATGTCAAACGCCTCAGGCAAGGTGAGTAAGGCATGAGATTGTAACATTTTTCACATAGTAAAAGAGAAAGACTCCTTACAGGTATGTTACAAAGTAAGTCTTACTTTACCGACGGCAAGCATCGGTGAGTTTGACGAGATCGGGCATTAACTCTTTACTTCTATTCTACATCCTTTATCGGAAAAATAAAAAGCAAATTTATTGAAAGTCGAAAAAAATGTCGAAATCGTAAATAAAAACAGCAAAAAGATGGAAAAACGATCAAAAGTTTGTAGTCGCATGGAAAAGATTGATTGGGTCACACTAATCTCAGGCGTGTCGTACAACCACTTGGAGGAGATGTGTGCATGTTAAGAAAATCAGTTGTGATGACCCTATTATGTGCAGCGCTTATATTCGGAGCCGGTATACCCGGTATGAAAGCTCAAGCCGCGGAGAATAATCCAACTAAATGTCTGAGTCAGTCCGCTGCTACGCTGAAGCAAGAACTGAGAAAGCTGTGGATTGATCATGTCGTATGGACACGGTTGTATCTCGTTAGCACACTAGCTGGGGTTGGAGACCAGGAACAAGTTCTGGCAAGATTGCTTCGCAATCAGAAGGATATCGGCGACGCATTCAAGCCTTATTATGGCGAAGCTGCCGGTACGAAGTTAACGGAGCTGCTGACCGAGCATATCGTATTGGCAGGCAAGCTGCTGGATGCGCTGAAGAGCGGCAAGTCGGAGGAGGCGGCAGCGTACAACAAGCAGTGGTATAAGAATGCGGACGATATCGCGAAGTTTCTAAGCGCCGCCAATCCGAATTGGTCGTACAAGGAATTAAAAGACGATATGGAAACCCATCTGAAGCTGATCACCGAAGATGTGTCGGCAAGAATGAACAAGGATTGGAATGCAAGCGTAGCGGCATTCGATAATGGCGAGAATCATATGGCGATGTTCGGCGATAAGCTGGCGGCGGGAGTCGTGAAGCAATTCCCGGCGAAGTTCAAATAACACGTAGTTGACGCTGCACGGTGCAATCGAGTATCCTCTGCTTACAAATATAGCGCTGCCTTCAGGCAGGCAAAGAAGGCAGAGGAGCGTCATAAAGTTATGCAGCCTTTCACGCAACGGGTTATATCGATTATTCAACAAATTCCGGAAGGGCGCGTCATGACGTATGGTCAGGTAGCCGAGCTGGCGGGCAGCAGCCGGGGCGCGCGTCAAGTCGTTCGTATTCTTCACTCGATGAGCCGTGCTCATAACCTGCCATGGCATCGGGTCGTTAACGCCAAGGGCGAAGTGGCGATTCAGGATGACGAAGGACGTTTCCTGCAAATGATGAATTTACAGGAAGAGGGCGTTGAGGTGAGCGATGCAGGCAGGATCGACCTCGCTCTTTACCGCCATTCGCCGCTTGCTTGGGAGGAAGAAGAACGATTCTAGCTAAGTAAAGGGCTGACTGCCGAAGGGATTCGGACGGTCAGCCCTTTTTTGTTTTGCATGAGGTACCGATCAGGGTTGACATCAGCTTTTTGATTGTATACAATTTAATTATACAAAATCGAGAAAATCGAAGGAGCGGATGAACATGTCTATTTATAATATCGATGTAAAGACGATCAAGGGGGAGGAGCAAACGCTCGCGCCTTATAAAGGTCAAGTGCTGCTGATCGTGAACACGGCAACGAAGTGCGGTTTTGCTCCGCAATTCAAAGGGCTTCAGAAGCTCCATGACGATCACAAGGGGGAAGGCTTCGCCGTCCTTGGCTTCCCATGCTCGCAATTCAATAATCAAGAGCTGGCTAACGACGATGAGATCGCGCAGTCTTGCGAGATTAACTTCGGCGTGTCGTTCCCGCTGTACGCGAAGATTGATGTCAATGGCAGCAATGCGCATCCGCTGTTCCAGCATCTGACGAACGAGGCGCGCGGCGTGCTCGGATCGAAGCTGATCAAGTGGAATTTCACGAAGTTTCTCGTTGACCGTGACGGCAATGTCGTCAAGCGGTTCAGCCCGACCGATGACCCGGCTAAGATCGAGAGCCACATCCAGAAGCTGCTCGGCACGGCAACAAAAGTATAATCCGGATTTATTATGATGTTTTTCTCATAAAGTACCGATTTGAATCCTCGGTTTCGAACCTTTATGATGGTATAGACCATCTGGAAGGGAGAATTCATTATGACTAACGAAATGAAGCAAATTGACGTACGCAATTTTACCGTATCAACAGAAATTTTCTTTAAGCCGAACCTCGATATTTACTCGCAAATGATATATATCGTCTTAAGCTCCCGGACATCGGAGGCGTCTACATTGACGTTGTCCGAAGTATCCAGGAAAGGGCGTATGACGGTTAAGCAAGCGATTAAAGCGATGCAGTCGCTCGTCGATCAGCAGTTGATTCCACACAAGCTATTCCGTAAAATGATCGGCGAGTTCCAGGATGACCGTCTATCCTGGGCGGCCAAGGGCTTGCTCACTTACTGCAAGCAGCAACCGGATATTTCAATGCAGGAGCTGCTTGCGCTATCCGACCAATCCGGCGAGGACGAGAACAGCATCCGCAAGGCGCTGCTTGAGCTGGAGCTGAACGGCTACTTAGAGGAATTTCCGGAGCTTAGAAAAATAGCAACTTAAATAAACGTGCAAGTCGAAGGCACCCGTATGCAACGGGTGCTTTTTTGCATGTTAAGTGATTTACGGTTGGACCAATTATGCTATAATACGGCATTATTGCTCGGACAGATTGGAATACTATCATCAGAGCGGGGTGCTGTGCCATGAGAGAGGTTCTCCGATTGATCGTCATGCGGGTGATGAACCTTAAATTTTTCACGAAAATTTTCATCTCGATTTCTATCGTTTCGGTAATCGGCGTGTTCAGCATCGTCTATATTTATCAGCAATATTTTCAGAAAATTGTCACGGAAAACGAGATGGAGCGCGTGCAACGCTCTATCAATCAGGCTGGACTCAATCTAGACAACCAGTTGAACCGAGTCGTGCAGAACGTATACTACTTCTTTTACTACTCCGACAACGGTACTGAGCTAATAGGAGCAACGGATCGGAACAAGGTCGAGAATGCGCTGGAAGCGTTCCGGACGCAATATTCGAGCGAGCTGGAATCGGTGCTGCTCATGATCAAGGATAATCGGACCGGCGGCGAGGAAACGATGATTTACGACGAGAACCTGGATCGCGTCCGCGATATCGATTATAAGGGACAGGCATGGTACCGCCATTTCTTGAACAAGGATACGGAGCTGTGGTCAAGACCGACGAAGGAGCATCTGTTCTATCAGGACCGCTCCTATAAGACGATTTATTTGACGCTGGCCAGATACGACGACAACGGCAGGGACGGCATGCTGGTCGTGCGCCTGAACGGCAAGCTGTTCAGCGATGCCTTCCGCTTGCTGGCTGCCTCTGACCTGCTTATCGAGCTCAAGGACGCGCAAGGGCATATCGTCTACTCATCGTTCCCTGAAGACGCCGGCTCGAACAAGGCGGTGTATTTGAAAATGGACTCGAAGCTCAGCTATAGCGGCTTCGAAGTGCAGGCGTATATCAACCAGCAGGCGATTACGGGCAAAGTGCGGAAGATCCAGAACGTGCAGCCGTTCGTTATCGTCGTTATTTTGCTCATCACGCTGGTCATTTCGATCGTGCTCTCGCTTACGCTCGTTCAACCGATCAGGAAGCTGCTGCAGCTCATGAAGAAAGTGGAAATCGGCGATCTGGACGTGCGCTTCGCGACCAAATATACCGACGAGATTGGGCTGCTGGGCCGGAATTTTAACAAGATGTTAGCCAACCTATCGGAGATGATCGACAAGATGTACGTCGTYGAGATGGAGAAAATAAACGCGGAAATGAAGCAAAAGGACGCCACGCTGCTCGCGATGCAAAATCAGATCAACCCGCATTTTCTGTACAATACGCTTGAGGTTATTAATTGTCAGGCCATCATTAACGAAGTGCCCGCGATCAGCCGCATGAGCAAAGCGATGGCCGATTTCTTCCGCTATACGATCGACAATCCGAAGGCCGAGGTGGAACTGCGCGTGGAGATCGATCATGTGAAAACGTATTTGGAAATCCAGCATGAGCGATATCCTGATATCGAGATCGATCTGGACGAGCTGGAGCCGTTCAACCGTTATCCGATCGTGAAGCTGACGCTGCAGCCCATCGTGGAGAACGCGTTCCATTACGCCTTCATCGGAGAAAGGGATTATTACTTGAAAATCTATGCCGAGGATATTCCGCAGAGCGACGCTTATGCGCTGTACATCGAGGATAACGGGCAAGGCATGGATGAAAACGCGATGGCGGCGTTAAACCTGTTGTTCGAGCGGAACGATACGGACGTGCCCGAAACGGACGCCAGCCGCAAACGAGGCATCGGCCTGCTGAACGTCCACAACCGGATTCGCCTGCGGTACGGGGAGCCGTTCGGATTGTCGATCGAGGAGTCGATGACGGGCGGCGTGACGGTTCGCATAGTGCTGCCGAAGGAGGGGAAAAGCTATGAGAGTGCTGATCGTTGACGACGAGGTCGTCATACGGAAAGGGATCGTGAAGCTGCTGGAGAACTTCGGCAGAACGATAACCGAAACGGACGAAGCAAGGAACGGCGAAGAGGCGCTTCAGCGCTTAATCGATAAGCGTCCCGATATGATCATTACGGATATTCAGATGCCGGTGATGAACGGATTGGAGCTCATCGCCCGCGTGCGGGAATCGAACCCGGAGCTCGAAATTATCGTCCTTAGCGGTTACGCCGAGTTCGAGTACGTGCAGCAGGCGCTGCGGTATCAGGTAACCGATTATTTGCTCAAGCCGGTAACGCAGGAGAGGCTCGACGAGGTCATCTCCAAAGTGCTGCTTAAGGATCCGTCCAAATGGACGGCGCAGATGAACGCGGACAGTATACGCTTCATGAAGGAAACGGCAGCCGCCCTGATCAAGAATGTATTGGCTGAGCATAAGGCGGAGGCGAATCGCCTCATCGACGATTGGGGCGCCTACTGCAAGTCGCAAGGCTACACGCTGCTCGAATTGAAGCGGATCATGGGACATTTCCAGCTGTTCTTCCGCTCGGAGCTGCTGCTCTCGCTGAAGCAGGATGCAGGCGGGCAAATGATGGCGACGCCGCAGCCGGCCTCTACGGCCGAAGAGTTGTTCGAAGGCTGGAAGAGCTACGTAGCCGATGTGATTGCCCGCGTATCCGAGAGAAGGGCGCCTCGCAACAAGCGCGTCGTCGAAGAGGTGATGTCCCAAATCGACAGCCGCTACGGCGATGCCGCTCTGAACCTGCAGGCGCTTGCCGATCACAGCGGCGTCAGCTCCCCCTACTTAAGCAAAATATTCCGCGAAGTGATGAAGAAGCCGATCACCCAATATATAAGCGAATACCGGCTGGAGAAGGCGCGCGAACGGCTGATGGGCGAGGATTCGGCCAAGATCAACCTCATCGCCGAGCAGTGCGGATTCAACGATTATCCGTATTTTTCGAAAATATTCAAAAAGTATTTCGGCGTCTCTCCGCTCGAATACAAGGAAAAAAATAGCTAATCTATGTGACGAACCTTCACACGAAGGTTTGTTTTTTGTTTATTTTTCGCATTTCAGTTTTGAAAAGACAAGAGTCGGCGTCACAATACATTGTTGAAAACGCTTTACAGTTCTATTATTTGTTATATCAACACCGCAAGTGTCGGATGAATCCAAAACAATGTGATGTTATCTGACACAAAACTCAGACAGGGGAGTGTCTATCAATGACAAAGAAGTGGTCTCAGTCAATCGTTGTCATGCTGCTCGTAGCCGTCCTATCGGCATGCGGAAGCAACAACGGCAATAACGCAGGCAAAGGCAATGCAGGCGGGGGAAATGCGGGCGGCGCCTCCGGCGGCGCAACGGATACGCTTGAAGCGTGGGGGGAAACGATCAAATCGCAATACGGAGGGCAGGAGCTGAATCTAGCATTCGCGAGCCATCCGTCCACGGAATCTTTCCAGAAGCTTACGGGCGACTTCGAGAAGCTTACCGGCATCAAGGTGAAATGGGAAGTGATGGAGGAAACGTATCTCAAAAACAAGCAGCTGCTTGATTACACGGGCAGAACCGGTACGTACGACGTGCTTATGGTCGACGGATTCTGGATGAGCGAATACGGCGCGAAGAAAGTGGTCGAGCCGATCGATTCCTATATCACGGACAAAACGCTGACGCCGGACTGGTTCGACTACGAAGATATCGTACCGGCTTACCGCAACGGCATCAGCAAATACGACGGCAAGACGTACGGCATTCCGACGGCGGGCGAAACGCGATTCATCGCTTACCGCAAAGATCTGTTCGAGAAATATGCCAAGCAGCCGCCGGTTACGATGGACGAATTCCTGGAGCTCGCGAAGTTCTTCAACGGCAAGGAAGACGGCTTATACGGCGTGACGATGCGCGCGCAGCGCGGTACGCATGCGGCATCGGGTCTTATGACCGTCATGTACAACTTCGGCGGCGGATTCTTGAACCAACAGACGGGCGACGTTACGATGACCGATCCGAAGACGGTTCAAGCGATGCAATTTTACGTAGATTTGCTGAAGAACGCACCGAAGGACGTAGCATCCTATACGCATGAAGAAGCGTTGTCCGCCTTCACGACGGGTAAAGCAGCTATGTGGCTGGATGCGACGGCGCTGGCGAAGCGGATTCTCGATCCGGCAAGCTCGCAAGTGTATGACAAAGTAGGTTTCGTGCCGACGCCGGAAGGTCCGGAAGGCAAAGCGAGCGCGCTCGCGGGCTGGAACATGTCGATCTCGGCGCTGTCCAAAAACAAGGAAGCAGCTTGGGCATTCATCGTGTACATGAACAGCAAGCAAAATGCGAAAGCATACGTGGAAGGCGGCGGCGTGCCGGTTCGCACATCCATCTACGAGGACGCCGAGCTCGTAGCGGCGGATCCTTCGTACCCGGTACAGCTTGCAGCGCTTAGCGATGCGAACGTACTGGTCGAGAAGGGCATTGCTTGGATTCCTCCGCACGAGAAGCTTGGTCAAATTCTTGACCGTGTCGGTTACTATGTGAGCGCGGCGATGTTCGGCGAAATTACCGTGCAGGAAGCGGCGGAGAAATCGCAAGCGGAGCTAGAGGATATTGTCGGCAAGTAAACGTTAAGGATCCGGGCCGCGCGGGAAGCGCGGCTTGGATAAGCTAAAGCAAAGAAGGTGACAACAGCTATGATTCGCTCCTATTTTGAGAAGAGGCCTCATCTCGTATATATTATGCCGGCTATGGTTATCCTCGGCGCGCTAACGTTTCTGCCTACGATCTTCCTGTATGTGCTGAGCGTTACGGATTACGAGCTGGGCTATTCCTCCTTCAACTTCGTCGGCTTGGATAACTTCATCCGGTTGTTCTCGGGACAAGACGCCGAGTTCTGGTATTCGGTGTCCATTAGTATCGGGTTCATGATCATTACGACGGTTATCGAGCTGCTGCTCGGATTCTGGCTGGCCGTGCTGCTCGACCGAGAGTTCAAGCTCAAATTTCTAGTCTTCGCCTGCATGATCGTGCCGATCGCGATGACGCCCAGCATTACGGGGCAAGTATGGAAGCTGATGATGAATGCGGAGTACGGCGTTCTGAACTACTTCCTGCAGTTTGTCGGGGGCAAGGTGATCTGGCTGTCCGGCGAAAATGCATTCTGGTCGACGGTGCTCGTCGACGTTTGGCAGAACACGCCGTTCGTGGCGCTTATTATTTACGCAGGTATTCGTTCGCTGCCTTCCGATCCGTACGAAGCGGCTGCGATCGACGGCGCCAACAACCTGCAAATTTTCCGTAACATTACGATGCCGCTGTTGTGGCCAATGATTTTGCTCGCGGTTATTTTCCGCGCGATCGATTCGCTTAAGACGTTCGACATCCCGTACTCCCTCACGCAGGGCGGACCGGGCAGCTCGACAGAGTTCTTAAGCCTTCATGTCTACAGGCTTGGATTTGCCGGAACGGGCTGGATCGGGCGATCGGCCGCCGTATCCGTCGTGCTTCTCATTCTGACTACGGTCATCAGCATGGTGCTCATCAAGATGTACCGGAAAGGGGTTGAAAACAAGGGATGAATCCGCTTGGAAACAAAAAACTCGGCCTCTCTACCGCCGCCATATTGGCAATCGTCTGTATCGTCTGTGTGTTTCCGCTCTTTTGGATGCTTATTATCAGCTTGAAAACAAAAACGCAAACGTACGACCCTAGTATTTGGTTTTTCTCACCGACCTTCGAAAATTACAAGCAAATCTTTGAAAATAGGCATGCGCTCGATTATTTGAAAAACAGTGCGATCGTAGTCGTTCTTACGACCTTGTTCTCGATCTTCATCGGCGGGATGGCCGCATACGGCTTCGCCAGGTTCGAATTCAAGAAAAAGGAGAACCGCGCGTTCTGGGTGCTCAGCCTGCGGATGCTGCCTCCGATGGCATCGGTTATTCCGATCTTCGTTATGGCGAGCATGCTGCGCATTCTGGACACGCATTTCGTGCTTATCATCTGTTATATGCTCTTCAATATTCCGTTTACGATCTGGATGATGCGGAGCTTCTTCGAGGAAATTCCCGTCGCGCTCGAGGAGGCGGCATTCGTGGACGGCGCATCGCGGTTCCAGGTTTTCATGAAGGTTATTCTGCCACTCGCCACGCCGGGACTGATCGCCACCGCGATCTTCTGCATCATCAATTCGTGGAATGAATTCGTATTCGCGTTATTCCTGACGAGCTCGGATGCAAGCACGCTGCCGACGACCGTCACGCTGTTCCTGTCCGTAAGCGGCGTCGTGTGGGGCGAAATGTCGGCGATCGGCATTGTGACGATCTTACCGGTGCTCCTGTTCGCCATGGTTGTCCAGAAGTACATGATTCGCGGCTTAACCTTCGGCGGTGTGAAGTAAATGAACGAGATCGTTTTATTAATTTCTATTACTAACTAGAAAAGGCGATGACAATGATGACAACGATCAAAATGGGTATTGTAGGCGCAGGTACTTGGGGCGAGACGCATGCCTTTATTTATAACGATCATCCGCAAGCGGAAGTGACTGCTATATGCGATATGAACGCAGAGCGCGCCAAAGCGCTTGCCGCGAAGTTCAACATCCCGGAGTCGAACGTCTTTACGAGCCATAACGACATGCTGGGCAGCGGCCTTGTCGACGCAGTCGCAATCGTGACGCCTGACTTCGCCCATACGCGGATCGCGGTGGACTGCGCGAACGCGGGCAAACATTTCATTATCGAGAAGCCGCTTACGACAAGCCGCGAAGAAGCGCTTGAGATCATGGAAGCCGTGGAGAAAAACAATGTGCGCATGATGGTGGACCTGCACAGCAGGTGGAGTCCGCTGTTCGCGATTCCGAAGCAATCGATATTGGACGGCGATATCGGCGATCCATACAGCGCGTATTACCGTTTGAACGATATTAAATGGGTAGCGACCGATCTATTGCCATGGGCGGCGAAATCATCGATCCTCTGGTTCCTTGGCTATCATAGCGTAGATGTGCTGCGTTGGTTATTCGATGACGAAGTGGAGCGTGTATACTCGGTATCCCGCGAAGGCGTCCTGAAGGACGAAGGCGTTGATACGGTTGACGTATACCAGACGATACTTGAATTCCGCGGAGGCGGCATCGCCACGATGGAGAATGGCTGGATTACGCCGAACTCGAACCCGAACGTGAACGATATGAAGCTGAACATTACCGGCACGAAGGGCATGTTCAATATCGATCCGACGCACAGTCAAATGCTGGAGCGCTTCACGGAGACGAAGGCCGACCGTCCGGATTTGCTTGTACGCCACTTTATCCACGGCAAGCCGAAAGGCTTCGCCTACGAAAGCATTCGCCATTTCGTCGATCAGTTGATTACGGGGGAGCCGTTCCTCGTAACGAAGGAAGATGCTTATAACACGACGATGGTCATTCTTGCGATTATGGAATCCGCGAAAACAAGAACGCCGGTTAAGGTTGTTTATTAGAAGGAATAGAAGGAGCTCTGTCTCTCGCTTATTGCGGGCGGCAGAGCTTTTTTTTGTTGAGGTGTGCTGCCCTTCTTTCGTTTAAATTGCGTTTAAATGGGTACGGTACAGTACGAAGAGAGATAGAGAAACAAGGAATAGAGGAGTGGTATGATTAATACTCAAAAAGGAAGTCTTAAGCGATTCATTCGCCTGTTAATGGATACGAACCCGCCCAAAGCGCTATTGTCTATCGCAGTCGTGCTTAGCGTGATGAATACGCTCGTCAGCTTGACGATCCCGTTGTTTACGAAAAACCTGGTGAACGGGTTCTCGTTCGGCTCCTTGAGTACGGGACAAATGCTGGCGCTGGCGGCGGCATTCATCGGGCAAGTCGTATTCGGCGGTATATCGGTGTACTTGCTGCATTATGGAGGCAACAAAATCGTTGCTGCTATCCGCGAACGGTTATGGGGCAAGCTGCTGCGGCTGCCTGTTCCGTATTACGACAGCAAGTCTTCTGGCGATACGGTCAGCCGTCTGACGAATGACACAGGCATCCTCAAAGGGTTTATTACGGAGCATGTGACCGGATTTTTTACCGGCATATTATCGATTATCGGGTCACTTGCTATATTGTTCTATATGAATTGGCAGATGACGCTCGTCATGTTAGTTGTATTTCCGGTAGCAGCACTCATTATGATGCCGATCGGACGTCAAATGTATAAGGTGTCGAAGGAAACGCAGGCGGAGAACGCGAGCTTCACCTCGGTGGTGAACCGCGTCGTCTCGGAGATCCGTCTCGTGAAGGCTTCGGGATCCGAGCCGGCTGAATACGAGCATGGACGCAAAGGCATTCACAATCTGTTTGGTTTGGGGCTTAAGGAAGCAAAAATGCAGGCGCTTATTTCGCCTATCATTACGTTTATTATCTTAATGCTGCTGGTCGGCCTGATCGGCTTCGGAGGCGTGCAAGTATCATCGGGCAAAATGACGGCAGGAGAGCTTGTCGCGTTCATTATGTATTTGTTCCAGATCATGCTGCCGATCACGCAGCTTTCACAATTTTTCACGCAATTCCAGAAGGCGATGGGGGCGACGGAGAGCATTATCKGCATTCTCGAATCCGAGGAGGAAGAACAGAACAAAGGGCAGATGCTGTCCGCTATGGATAAGTCGCTGCAAGTGGAGGGCGTCTCGTTCGCCTACAAGCCCGAAGAGCCGATTCTGCGCGATATCAGCATGACCATTGAGGCGGGCAAGGTGACGGCGATCGTCGGTCCGAGCGGCAGCGGCAAGACGACGCTGTTCTCGCTGCTGGAGCGGTTCTACAAGCCGTCGTCGGGCACCATTCGGCTCGGAGGCCAAGATATCTCTGGCGCATCGCTCCGCTTCTGGCGTCAGCAAATCGGTTATGTATCGCAGGAGAGCCCGATTATCGCGGGAACGATCAAGGATAATTTGTGCTACGGTCTCGAGCGTGAGGTTGATCAGCAGGAATTGGAACATGCCGCGAGAATGGCTTATGCGGATGGATTCATAAGCGATTTGCCAGACGGTTACGCGACGGAAGTTGGAGAGCGGGGCATTAAGCTCTCGGGCGGTCAACGCCAGCGCATTGCGATCGCCCGCGCCTTGCTGCGGGATCCGCAAATCTTAATGCTGGACGAGGCGACGTCGAATCTCGACAGCAAGTCGGAGGAGGTCGTGCAGCAAGCGCTGAAAAACCTGATGGCCGGCCGGACGACCGTTGTCATTGCGCACCGGCTGTCTACGGTCGTTGATGCCGACTCCATCGTTTTTCTGGAGAAAGGCGAGATTACGGGTGTCGGTTCTCATGAGCAGTTGTACCGCACTCATCGTCTGTACAAGGAATTCGCGGACGGTCAGTTGCGAATGAACAAATCCGCTTAAGCACTCTTGGGAAAGAAGCGGCAGAGGAGAGAAGGACGAATGAGCTATATATTGGTCGTGGATGACGATCCTCATATAAGAGAGCTTGTCAGCGTTATTTTGCGGAAGGAGGGCTACAGCGTACAGGAAGCGTCGGATGGCCGGGAGGCGCTCGCAACGATGGAGAAAGCTGCCGCCGATATGGTTGTGCTCGACGTCATGATGCCGAACATGGACGGCTGGGAATTGTGTAAGGAGCTGCGTGACACTTATGATATACCGTTGTTTATGCTGACGGCCAAGGGAGAAATGGGCGACAAGGTGCGAGGATTCAACATTGGAACGGACGACTACCTTGTGAAGCCGTTCGATCCGGCGGAGCTCGCCGTTCGCGTCCGGGCGCTGCTCAAGCGCTATCGGATTGCGCTGTCCCAGCAGGTGACGGCCGGCGAGCTTCAATTGGATCGACATAGCTTCGCGGCTGCGGTGAACGGCGAGCCGGTGACGCTGCCGCCGAAGGAATTCGAGCTGTTGTTCATGCTGATAAGCAATATGGGGCGGACGCTGCCGCGGGGGCAGCTCATCGAAGCGATCTGGGGTTACGACTTCGAAGGCAATGAACGCACGCTCGATGTGCATGTGAACCGGCTTCGCGAACGATTCGCGGGTTGGGAAGTATCGGTGAAGATCAGCACGATTCGCGGGCTCGGCTACCGGCTGGAGGTGCAACGATGAAGCGCAAGCTGTCGAAGCTGCAGATCACGTTGCGAAGGACGGGTGCGGTCTCCGTTCTGCTCGTATTTTGCGGCAGCATGTTCTCGCTCGCGTATATGCTCTCTCGATGGTTTTATCGAACACATCATGTATCATGGTCCGACTACATCCTCCAACTAATCAATTGGGGGCTTGGTCTTCTATTTATTGTCGTCATGTGGATGATTATCGGAATACTGGTGCTTCCGAAGCAACGTAAAGTGTGGAACGAGATGTTGGATGCGCTGCGCCGAATCGCTAAAGGCGACTTCAATGTCGTTGTCGACGAGGAAGGGAGATATGACGGGCAGATCGGCCACATTGCTCAATCCATTAACGAGATGACGCAGGAGCTAAAGCAGGTGGAACGGCTTAGGCAGGAGTTCATCTCCAACGTGTCGCATGAAATTCAGTCGCCGTTAACGTCGATCAGAGGGTTCGCGAGCACGCTGCAACGCGCGGATTTGACGGTAGAGGAGAGAATGCACTATTCGGCGATTATCGAGAAGGAGACGACGAGGCTGTCTAAGCTTAGCGACAACCTGCTCAAGCTTACCTCCCTGGAAGCCGACGAACAGCATCTTGAGCTCCGGTCGTTCAGGCTGGATACCCAGCTGGAGACGATCGTGCTCGCGTGCGAGCCGCAATGGTTGGAGAAAGAGTTAGAGCTCGACTTGGCGCTTGCCGAGGCTGAGATCGTAGCTAATGAGGAGCTGTTAAGCCAGGTGTGGGTGAATCTCATTCATAACGCAATCAAGTTTACTCCCGTCCGCGGCAGCATCAAGCTGACGCTTGCGCAGACGCAAGAGCACACAATCGTATGCATTGCGGATACAGGAATAGGCATGACGGATGAAGATCGGAAGCGGGTGTTCGAGAGGTTCTACAAGGGTGACAAGCAGCGGACGAGAACGACTGAAGGCAGCGGGCTTGGGTTATCCATCGTGCAGAAGATTGTCGACCTGCATCAAGGCAGCATAACAGTGGAGAGCCGCTTGAACGAGGGCTCGATCTTCGAAGTCAGACTGCCGCGCAAAGCGGAGTAGGGCCAATATAGGAATCGCTGGAGCTTCATCCGCGCGGATGAAGCTTCTTTGTCGTGAGAGTATCCTTGAAAAATTAAAAAAATGAATAAAAATTTGTCGAATGATGCCTGTGATCTTACTCGTCATCCGATATAAAAGGTATGGTATAAGTGTGACAAGCATGCGGGTACAAGCCCGGTACAGGAGCGATGACGAGATGGAAGAGAAAAAGAGGGTCAATTTTTGGAAACGAAACGTATCACTGAAATGGAAGCTGCCGATTTACATTTCATTGCTGGTGGCGGTAGTTTTCGCTGGCACAGCGACGATGATTTATCAGAGCAATTCGGAACTGCTGTTCAAAGAAAGCAAAGAGTCTTTGTTAACCAGTGGAACGCTGATCGGCGAGAACCTATGGTCTTCTGTATTGTCGGAGAGACAGAGCGTTGCATTGGCTGCAGATCACAATACATTCAAGTCGTTGTTGACGCTCAGAAACGCTGGACAGATGACGGACGATCAATTTTTCTCACCGAGCAACGAGTTGTTGACGCAATCCAACGGTATATTAAAATCGGGTCTCGAAAAAACGAAGGGCTTTCAATCTTTTCAACTTATAGATGCGAATGGGATTATAGTGGCGTCGTCTTCCGAGAGCGATGTCGGAGGCGATCGGACGGATCGGGAATATTTTCAGGAGACGATAAAAGGCAAACCTTTTATTAGCGATGCAATCATTTCCAAAAGCACGGGCAAACTGATCATTCCTTTTACGGAACCAATCATAAGCCAAGAAGGATTTGTAATAGGCGTGTTCAACGGAACGATTGACGCATCGTTTTTTGTTGAAAAGCTGGAGCGCGTGCAGACGGAGGGAAGCCTATCTATATTAAGCCGCTCGGGCATCGTGATATACGACAATGTGAATCCGGATAGCGTGGGTCAGAAATTGAACTCGCCGGGTCTTGACGAATGGTTGAAAGAAAGAGCCGCGGGATCCCCCATTCAAGGCAACGCAGAAAGCGGGAACGGTATCGTTAGCTTCACGAAAATTCCTGATGCGGACTTCGTTATCACATTGACAGAATCCTATGAACATATTAACGAGCCTGTCAGAGAAATGATGACAGAGTTGATTGTCGTGACCTTGGCGGCCATTCTTCTCGCTATTGCGGTGGGCATCTTTATTTCTCGCAGCATGACGAGACCGCTTATTAATCTGTCTAAGTTGTTCAAGCAAATGGCAGCCGGCGATTTGACGGTAAGGGATGACGCGAAATATAAGAGCGAATTCAAGGATCTTGCGGACAGCTTTAATATGATGGTTCTTAACAGCAAGGAATTGATAGGCAGCATGAACCAGTCCATCGGGATTATGAAGGTAAGCACCAATGAGCTGGATACTTCTGCGAAGCAAACGTCCGTTTCGATTACGGAAACAACAACAACGAGCGTAGAGATCGCAAGGGCAATGGAAACGCAATCGAAAGACACCGAGCAGATCGTAGACAAATTCCACGGCTTCGGAGAAAGTTTCGTTTCGTTGCGAGAGAAAACGGATTTGATTAAAGGGGAAGCCGAGAAAATCGTAGGCATTTTCCATCAAAGCCGCGAAGTTATTGAGAACCTGATTCGAGTAAAAGAGCAAAACGAGCATGAGGTTCAAAAAATTTCGGAAATCACAGCTAAGCTGCAGCACAGCTCCACCAACATTAGCCAAATTACGGGGGCGATCAAGGATATTGCGGGCCAAACGAACTTGCTTGCTTTGAACGCCTCTATTGAAGCGGCCAGAGCGGGCGAGCATGGGCGGGGCTTCTCCGTGGTCGCGTCGGAAATTCGTAAGCTAGCCGAGCAAAGCACGAAGCAGTCTCAGGAAATCAACGAGATTATCGGGCAGAACCTTGGCTTCGTTCAAGAAAACAATGCCAGCGTATTGGAAATTCGAAATGTTTCCGCTCTGCAAGAGCAATATGTAGAAGAAACGAAGGACGCTTTCCAAGCCATCTTCGAAAACGTGTCGCATATCGCGGATGAAATCCATGAAATGTCCAGCCGCGTCGTGGAAATGGAACGCGACAAGGACGACGTCATGGAGTCAGCTCAGAGCTTGTCGGCAACGGGAGAAGAAGTATCGGCTTCTGTAGAAGAGGTCACGGCAACGATGCAGGAGCAATCCGCAATGGCCCAGCAGCTTGCCGGCATGGTTGAAACGATCGACTCCCTTACCAAAGATCTGGCGGAGGCTGCATCGAAATTCAAGGTTAATTAGGCAGGAGTGAGGCGGGGTGAGCTCTACGTTCTATAGTACGTTCATGACTATTGTTGCGGGAGTTGTACTGATTGGACTCGTCTCGATCGTCTACAGAAGCTGGCGCAACGGCATATCGCCGATGCCCTCTTCGGCGCAGGCCCGCAGAGCCGTGTCTACGGTGATCGGCCGAATGAACGGACCGGTGAGAGTCATTGAAGCGGGATCCGGATGGGGACATCTTGCTCTGCATATCGCAGAGAGGTGCAAGGAGTGCACGGTGGAAGGGGTCGAGAATGCTTCCCTTCCGTTATGGACTTCGAAGCTGGCCAGATTTGCATTATGGCGGAGCAAAGTCATCTTCCGCAGAGGAGATATCTACAAGGAAGCGTACGAGCAAGCTGATGTCATCGTCTGCTACCTCTACCCCGGTGCTATGAAGCGGTTAAGCGGAATTTTCAAAGAGAAGGCTAAGCCGGGAGCGCGTATTATTAGCGTATGTTTTGCTTTGCCGGATTGGCAACCTAACGGGGTTATCGTATGCAGCGATGTTTACCGCACACCCGTATACCTTTACGATGTACCTAATCGAATACCCGAGTAGGGTGGAATAGAGGCTGTCCCAGAAGTCATTGTATATGGCTAGGGCGGCCTCTTTGCGTTTTCTGAGTTTGTTATTTATGTGATATTTTGATGACGAGCAACATGTCGGAAGGCAGTTATCGGACATAAACCTAACATAAAAATGCCGTTTTGGGTACACTGAACAAACAAATTTCACAAATTTGGCTACTCTGAATATTGTTTCAGGCAAACTCCGATGCTAATATGTTACTTAACTTAACACGTAATCAATAATCGATCTGATCGAATAGATGCCGATAACGATTAGCGCAAAGGAGAGGGACGTATGGCGGGAACAGCGGAGAAGCAACTGGTAGCCTTCGAGCATGTGAGCAAAATGTTTAGTACCGGAACGTTAGCGCTCAACGACATTCATTTTACGATTCAAGAGGGAGAGTTCGTCAGCTTTCTAGGGCCATCAGGCTGCGGCAAGTCGACGGCACTCCGGATGGTAGCGGGTCTGGTGGAGCCAACGACGGGCCAGGTGACGGTGAATGGCAAATCGCCTAAGCAGCTCGTTCGCGAATCGAATGACATCGCCTTCGTTTTCCAGGATGCTAATCTGCTCCCATGGCGCACTGTGCTGGACAATGTTGTACTGCCGATGGAGCTTCGGGGCGGAAGCCGCAAGGAGCACAAGGAAACGGCGCTTCATGTGCTGGAGATGGTCGGCTTGAAGGATCATACCAAGGCTCACCCGAGGCAGTTGTCGGGCGGCATGAAGATGCGCGTGTCGATTGCCAGGGCGCTGGCTGCAAAGCCAAAGCTTCTGCTGATGGACGAACCGTTCGCTGCGCTCGACGAGATAACGCGTCAGTCGCTCCAAATGGAGCTGCTCGATATTTGGCAGAAAGAGAAGATGACCGTGCTGTTCGTTACGCACAATGTCTATGAAGCGGTATTCCTATCCTCCAAGATCGTCGTCATGTCGGCCCGTCCGGGAAGAGTGTCGTCCATCATCGATGTAGACCTTCCTTATCCGCGCGAGCTTGGAATGAGAACGACACCGAAGTTTTCTGAATTTGTGGACTTGGCATCGAGCCATCTGGAGCATGGGGCAGACCGAAGGGAGCTGGGATAATGTCGATCTCAAGTGTCGAAACGGCTGGCAAGGCCATTGTTCCTGTGGGGGAGATTGTAAAGAAGAATCAGGGCTGGCACCGCTTCAAGCACTATTATCTCGGCCCGATTATCGCATTCATCGTGTTCATTACGTTATGGGAGATTATCCCGTCGATGCTGGGGCTGAAGCATTTCATCTTCCCTAAGCCATCGGATGTGTATAAAGCTGCTATAGAGGACTGGAGTATTCTGACTGCGGCTATTCAAATTACGGTTGTCGAATCTCTAATCGGATTTGCGGTTAGCGCGGTCATAGGCATCCTATTATCCGTACTGCTCGCCAGCTCCAAGATTATGGAACGAAGCATTTACCCGTATGCGATTATTTTGCAGACGATTCCCGTTGTCGCGGTCGCGCCGATTGTCGTCATCTGGTTCGGAGCGGGGTACAAATCCATTGTCGTCATTTCGTTCTTGATCGGCTTCTTCCCTATCATCTCTAACACGCTTATGGGTCTGAACTCGGTAGACAAGAACATGGATGAGCTATTCACGCTATACAACGCTTCCAAGTGGAAGAAAATGCTGAAGCTGCGCATTCCGGCTGCAATGCCTTACATTATGGCTGGTCTAAAAATCTCCTGTACGCTGTCGATCGTAGGCGCCATTGTTGGTGAATACGTCGCGGGTATTGGCGGAGGGAAGGGCGGTCTCGGTTATGCGATCACGGTCGCTGCCATTCAAGTGAAGACGCCATTTCTATTCGCATGCGGTATTGCTGCCGCCATTCTAGGTATTGGGTTTTATCTAATAGTCAGCATTTTTGCCAAGTGGGTATTGGGATCATGGCATGAGTCGGCTATGAAGGTTGAAAAATAAATAGATATAGGCGGAGGAGAGAGAACATGCAACATTTCAAAAAGGGTAAAGTACTTATTTTGTGTCTATTGGTGGCGGTATTCGTAGCGGCTTGCGGCGGCGGAGGCAACAACAACGAACCGGCGAACGCTCCTGCGGCAACGGACGGAGCAACAAACGGAGCAGCTACGGATGCACCGGCTGCAACAGATGTACCTGTCGAGAAAGTGAAGCTTGTCCTCAACTGGTTTCCGAAAGCACAGCATGGCGGCGTATATGCGGCGCAAGAGAAAGGTATCTTCAAGGACAACGCGCTTGACGTTACAATCGAACCGGGCGGCCCGCAAGTATCGGCGATTCAGATCGTCGCTTCCGGCGCAGCGGAGTTCGGTCTTGTGCATGCCGACCAAATGGTTATCGCTAGAAACCAAGGCATCGAGCTGGTGGGCGTAGCAGCGGCGCTGCAAGGCAGTCCGCAAGCGCTTATGTTCCATGAGAATGCGGACATCCAGTCGTTCGATGACCTCGCAGGCCGCTCGGTCTACATTCAGCCTGGTATTACATACTGGGATTTCCTCAAGAGCAAGTTTGATCTGAGCAAAGCGAAGGAAGTTGCTTATAACGGCCAGCATGTGAACTTCATCGCCGATAAAGAATCGGTAAGCCAGGCGTTCGTCACTTCCGAGCCGTATTTCCTTGAGAAGGAAGGCGTGAAGACGAAGACGATTCTTATCTCCGAAGCGGGTTATGACCCGTACAACATCGTATTGTTCGTAACGAAAGACTACTTGGAGAAAAACAAAGAGACGGTTGCGCGTTTCGTCAAAGCGTTCTCCGAGGGCTGGATGTCCTATAAGGATTCCGCTACGGAAATCAACGAAGTCATTCATGCGGCGAACCCGAACATCGAGCTTGACGCGCTGAACTTCGAAGGCGAAGCGCAAACGAGCTTCGTATACGGCGGCGACGCTGCCGAGCACGGCTTCGGCTACATGACCGAAGAGCGTTGGACGACACTGATCACGCAGCTCGCGGATCTCGGCTTGCTGAAAGAGAAGTTCGATGCGAAAGAAATCTTTACGACAGAGTTCTTGCCGGCGAAGTAAGAGGCAGAGCTATAGAAGACCGGTTCGCGACGAGCGACCGGTCTTCTTGTTGTTTCTATGAGGAAATTGCAAAATAATAGATGAAATTGTGGAAAGCTCCTGTATAATTAACAAAAAATRCTATAATAGAATAGGTGAATGTAGA
>NZ_JBFRGE010000059.1:0-43147 GCF_052115185.1 Paenibacillus sp. 2TAB19
CGTCCTGCTTCATACTCCTTCAGAATGGCTAATTTCTCTTCCCCGCAGTACTCATTTATTTGAGACATGAAAAAACTCCCCTTGATAAACAGGTTTTTATTATTTCACCTGTCTACCTAAAGGGGAGCATATCAACAGCCTGCAGGCTGTTGGGGTGGCCTATTTTGTCAGAAAAACAACAAAGCCGCAGACTGTTGTCGCGAGTGGACGAACAGAGTGCGGCTTTGTTGTAAAGGGTGAAACTATTTTGCGTCGGCGTAAGTGGTAAATGCTTCCTCGCTAAGAATGCGACGTGCTGTCACATAACGAGGTTTGTAGTAAGAGGAATCGAGCTTGTCGACTACAACGCCGCGGCTAACCGAAGCGTGTACAATCTTGCCGTCCCCTATGTAGATGCCGACGTGGGAAATTGCGCCGTTGTTGCCGCCGCTTGTGTCGAAGAACACAAGATCCCCGGCAATCAGGTCATCTTTAGCGACCTTCGTGCCAACTGTTGCTTGATCGGAGGAAACGCGAGGAAGATCGATGCCCATCTTAGCGAACACATAGCTCGTGAAGCCGGAGCAATCGAAGCCTTTCGCGGTAGTTCCACCGCTTTTGTACGGAGTACCAATGACGTCATTGATAAATCCGTTCATTTTGGAGTCTGCGAAAACGCTTCCCGCTTGAACAGCGAGCAAGAGCGCAAGCCCCAAAAGCATTACGGTAACCTTTTTCAATTGTGAAACTCCTTCCGGTGCCGACGAGGTTAGCTGTGGGGTTCGGTTGAAGGTTCCCTATGATTCCTCAGGCGCTACGAACAAGTCGATGATATCCTCTTCTACAGAGGCGGTATGACTTATAGCCGTGGCGTCGGAATCAATTCACCCAGAGTGGTTCCCCCGTTTTCCGCTAGGAAATTAGGCAGTTTTGTTTTGCTCTTGACAATTATTCGATTTTTTTCATTCATCTCCTGCCTTTCTAACAAAATTCTAATAATTCTCATGTAATCTTTTGACAAACTGCTTCGTATAATCATTTTTCATGTAATAATAAAGCCTCAACTAGGACCGAGGGACTAAATAATCGATACTCGATTTCATTTATTATGTGGATATTCTGTAAAGTATGACCCCAAGGTACTAATGGTGAGAGGATTCTCATCTTTCTAGCAAAAAAGGCTGTCGCCGTCATTAGTAGGATGATAACGTAAAAACCCCCGAATTCGCCATAATAGGACAGGCGTAGATTCGGGGGTATTTGAGCTAAAGCGGGCTAAGATAATGAAGCTACTTGGATTGCAGGCATTCGTATTGAGCGGCAATGGTCCATACTCGGACGAGCGTTCGCACCAAGTTGTAGCCTTGATGAAGGATGAGTGCGAATAGTCCGGCCCATAGCAGCGATACACCGGTGATGAGAAGTCCTAATCCGGCTCCGATGGCCCACATAACCAGCGAGATGGCAGCGAAGGAGACGATATGCCTCAGCGCGCGCCCGAGCGAGTGGAGGATGCCTTCTTTTGAGGCGGCACCAAGCTGCATGGCCAGGAAGAGCAGATGCAGCAGCACGCCCCAGAACAGCCATAGTCCAGCGCCGGGAAGGACGGATTGCAGCAGGTCGACGTTCGATCCGCCTTGCAGGTATGCGTCGAGCGCATGAGGCAGCACCCAGAATCCGGGAGCAAGTGCTAGCGCGGCCTCCGCCCAGTGGAGCAGCATGACCGGTTTCCAAGCTTTGCGAATGCCTTCTACAAATTTAGTGCCGCCGCCGGCCGCGCCTTCGCCTCGCGTACTAGAATGGTGCAGCGAATAGAACAGTCCGGCATTGAACAGGGGAGTCAGCAACATGCGGATGGCGAACAAGCCGCCTAGCATCCATACATAAGGCGTAAGGATGTCGGTCTTCAGCAGTTGGAACTGCGCCTCGGTCAGGAAGAGGTGAACGGCTGTATCAGACGGGTATGCAGCTGGAAACCGGCGCAGCAAGGGCGAGACGACCGAATCGATAAATCGATAGAGGAAGAAGCCCCATAGCAACTGATACAGAAATAACAGAATGATGAGGTGGAAGTGCTTGACCGCAAGCTGCCAACCTTGCTTCATATACATTTTCATATTCGATCGCTCCTTGCGCGCTTATACTTACCAGCTCAGCGTACCTAACAATCCCTCGATCAGCTTCGATACGCTGATGCCCCACCGGATGCGCGTCTTGTCCGGCAGATCGGCTTGCATATAGTTGTTGATGAGCTTGTTGTCGAGTACGTTCGAATGCTCGGAATCGATCATCGCCCATTGCAGAGGAGCCGTATGCACTTGCGTAATCTGGACGTGGGAGTCGTCGGCATCCCATAGCTTTGTCACCGTCGCGCCGTCCGTGAACTGCAGCGTAATCGGGATTTGACCGCTTACACCGCCGTTCCGCTTGACGAGCACGGTCGATTCATAGAGCTTCTGGCCGTCCTGCTCAGTCGGTTTCACTTGAATCGATTCGACCGAGTAGTCGGACATTTGGTTCGCGTACACGTATCCGCTGAAGTAGTCATGCCACTTCGTCTTCGTTACCTGTTCGACAACACGCTGGAAATCGGCAGTCGAAGGATGCTTGAATTTGTATTTTTGAAAATAGGTCCGCATAATCTTCGCCATTGTCTTGTCGCCAACCTGATGCTGGATGCCGACAAGGACAAGCTTCGCCCGCAGATAGACGTTCTCCGCATATTGATTATGGCTGCTATAAGCCCACRACGGCTGCTTAAGCGGCGCAGGGTCCGTCATATAGCTCGCTTCAATTCTGAGGTTCGGCTCAAGTCCGTAGGCGGACTCCATGACCATATCCTCGGCATAGGAGGTGAAGCCTTCGTCCAGCCAAGCTTCCTCGAATTCATTGGAGGCGACCATGCCGTACCAATATTGGTGGCCGATCTCATGAACGACGGTACGCTCGAGGTCGTAGCCGGGATTCGCCTTCTCGGCGGCGAACGCGGTGACGAGCGTCGGGTATTCCATGCCGCCTGCGCCATTGCCGCCCTTCGGCGGGACAACGATCGACAGCGTGCTGTAAGGATATTCGCCGTACCACTGCGCGTACTTGGAGAGCGCGGACTTGGCCGCATGCATGTAACGCTCCTGGAGGTCGGCATGCAGCGGGTCGAGGTACAGCTTAATACGAACGCCCGGCACGCCTTTATCCGAGAAAGCTTCCTCCGCGAAGACGAAGTCGGGCGATGCCGACCATGCGAAGTCGTGAACGTCTTCCGCGTAGAATTGATACGACTTTCTTCCGTTGCTGCCTTCAGCCGTCTTCGTTTGGAAGCCTGTAGCTGCAACGGTATAAGACTCAGGTACGTTGATCTTCACGCTGTAAATGCCGAAGTCGCTATAGAACTCGGAATTGCCGTGGTATTGATGAACGTTCCAGCCTTCGGCGGTACGTCCTCGCGTTCCCGCCGTTTCGTAGACTGCTACCTTCGGGAACCATTGGCCCGCCATGACGAAGTTGCCGGAGTAGCCCATACGGGCGAACACTTCGGGCAGCTTCACCTCGAAGCCCATGCGCAGCGTCACGGTCTTGCCTGGCGCAACGGGCTCCAGCAGGCGGAGCTTGACCAGCGTAAGATCGTTGACGTTGCCGTCATCGGGCTGAACGTAATGGAGGCGAGGCAGCAGGTTCTCCCCCTCAAGCGTCTGAAGCGACAGCAGGTTCATGAAGCCGAGGCTGTCCGCCGTAGCCTTGTCCTCGCGCAGCTTGCCGCCTGACTCGCTCATGAACGTTGTTTTCTTGGACAGGAAAGCGTTCGGGTACAGATTGAAGTAGAGCTCGGACACCGCTTTTTTGCCGGGATTGGTCCAGGTTACGATCTGATCGCCGTCCAAATGCCGAGCGTCCTCGCGCAAGCTGACGTTAATGTGGTACTCAACTATACGCTTGCTGAGCGATTGCGGCTTAGGCGCTGCGCCCGTGTCGGGCTGCTGCTGGGCGGGCGGCTTGGCCGTTTTTTGGGCAGAAGCGGGCGGTGGCTGCTTGGCATTCGCCGCGGGAGCTAATGCATAGGTATACTGCGATTGCCAAGCATTCCCGAAGCCGTACTGCACAGACACGCCGAGCAGTACAATTCCGAGTATAACTAATAAGATTCGTTTGACGTTGCGTGGAGTCATTGAACGTTTCCCTCCCGTTGACAAGCATCTACAGCATGTATATGTTTGCTTTTAGAGGATTATTAGCTAAAATGTAATTATTGTACGGGGAAGGTGTGAATGCAGGGATGGATGATCAGAATCAGCAAGACCAGCCAGAGAAGAAAGAGAAGAAACAACTGTCGCTCAACGTTGTGAGCAACAAAAAACATAAAGGTTTCGGAGCCGGATCCATCGATCTGAGCCAAGTATCCTGCATCATTATCGATAACGGAGAGGCTTATATCGATGTAGGCGCGATGCATGCGAAGAGCAAGATCGAGCGCGGCATTAAGTTTACGCCAAACCGGGAAGATACGCCGAACGGCCGCCAATGCTGGATCGTATGGGTAGCGGTTGATCGCAATGAAGAGGGCGCTTATTATGCAGGCGCTACGGCTTGCGAGATGTGGATCGATACGGAAGCGCGCCGCGGGTGGAAGATTCTCGCCGATCACGTCAACAAGCTGGATTATTCATTGAAGCGCCGTATCGTTCTTGGCGAGCTTGGCGATGTGGAGAAAGCCGCGTTGCGCAAGCTGCTCGTGGAGCACAACGCCGAGTGGTGGAATCGTTCGACGGATGAGCTCAAGCAAGCGCTCGAGGCATAAGGGATAGCGTAAGAGGGCGATAGCCCATTGAAGGGGAGAACCTCACCGTTCGCAGCGATTATAATCCTGCGAATGGTGAGGTTTTCCGCGTTGAGGGTCAGCCTTACAGCATGAGGTTGGGAGTGCGACTATGTCCGTAAGTGCATATATGCTCTTACAGGGCGAATATACGGCGAGAGGTTATCTTCGCTTAGGCGCGAAAAAACTTTTTTCAAAAAAGTGCAGGGTACAAGGCAGTCTCTGTCGTCTATTGTATGGGGAAGGAGGAGAGCGACATTCAGGATACGGATTGGATCAAGGCGGTACAGAGCGGCGGGCCCGAGCATTATCGACCGTTCGTACAAGCTTATGGTCCGTATATATACAAAACCGTCTATGCCGTGCTGCATTCGCCGCATGATGCGGAGGATGTGACACAGGAAGTGCTCCTTCAAATCTATCGCTCCCTCCCGGAATGCCGATTAGACGGATTGAAGACATGGATTACACGAATAGCAGTTAATCGTGCGATTGATTACAAGCGCAGCCGAGCAAGGAAACCCGAGGAGCTGTTCGAGAGCGAGGCGAACCTGCGGACCGAGGAGCAGCTGCATGATGACAGCAATGTTCCCGCCGCGGAATCGATCGCGCTGGAACAAGAACATTTACGGCATATTCGTGAGCGGGTGGACGAGCTGCCGGGAAATTATCGCGAGGTTGTCACCGCTTATTATATGGAAGACAAATCGTATGAACAGATTGCGGTCGAAACCGGATTGGAGCGCAAGAGCGTCGAATCCAGGCTGTACCGAGCGCGAAGCTGGATGAAGAAGCATTGGCGAAGGGAGGATTTTGAATGAACAAGCATATAGCAAGCAGAGAAGGTGCAGATGGGACKGACGATCATGTAGCCGAACCTACGATGAGAAGTTATGTGGAGCATCGTCTATCGGAGCAGGAACGCGAGCTCGTTGATGGGCATTTGGCTGAGTGCGAACATTGCTTGCAGCGCTTTATGGATGCGGCCCAGGCCACGCATGCAGAGAGTGAGCTGTTGCTGCCGGATATGGACATATTGGAGCAGCGGGTCATTGCACAGCTCCATGCAGAGAGTGAAGCTGCAGCTGCTGTCAAGGCTGTTCAGTCATCACCCCGCCATGCTCGCCGCCGTTCTTGGCTGCAGCATCCGGTCGCTCAATATATGATAGCAGCATCCATTACACTGCTGCTTCTAGGTACAGGCACATTTGCCGGGCTGTCCGACAAGCTGTCCAGGCTTGATCAGGAGGCCGTAATTCAACCTCCTCAGGCGACAGAGCACTTGCCGTCGCTTCCTTCCGAATCATGGTCGGATCGTATGGTTGATCGAACTGGCTCTTGGTTGGATGGCATTCGAGAGAGCAGGTACAGGTAAGCAAGAGCGTATGTACGGTTTCGCTCGATGAAGATAGATGCACGGGAGTACGATGAACAGAGAGGTAGGAATTTAGAATGAATAAAAGCCCGTTAGCTGCTTTTTTACTATCATTTTTACCGGGAGTAGGTCATGGTTACTTAGGCCGTCCCGTCCGGTTCGTATTATATGGAGGATCGTTTTTCGGAACTATGTTCTTCATGTTCCTTTTTGGCATATCGAACAATTTGGATGAGGGCTTCGCTTTCTTTGGATTCTTTGTTATGGCGGTCAGCTGGTCTATCAATATGCTCGATATGCTTATAACGCTGTTCTCAGGCCGAGTGAATGCCGGATCTCCGGCGGTGCCTCCGATGCTTGGCTCGTACCCGAGTCAAGCAGGGGCGGAATCAAGCTTCAATCCGTATGATCAGGCTCAGGCATATCATATGCAGCATCAGCAGCAGCAAGAGAAGACGAGGACGATTCTGCTTTCCTTCCTGCCTGGTCTTGGTCATATGAGTCTCGGTCTGATGCAGCGCGGCATTACGTTTCTCATATCGTTTATCGGGTTGTTCGTTATTATCGTGTTTCTGAGTGTGGTGACCAGTAAGGCAGCGCTACTTATTTTCCTGCTGGGCCTTCCGATTATTTGGATTTATAGCTTATTCGATGCGATTCAGCAAATGCATGCGAAGCAGCGCGGAGAGCGTATGGAGGATCGCGCGGTGTTCGAGGAGCTTGAGGCGCATATCGCCTCGGGACGCAAAAGCAAGGTGCTGGCGATTGCGCTATCGATTTTCCCTGGTGCAGGCCATCTGTATCTGGGTCTTCAAAAGCGCGGCCTGCAATTGATGGGGGGCTTCCTGCTCACCGTCTACATTATGGACAATCTCAGATTGTCATTGTTCTTCTTCTTATTGCCATTGTTCTGGTGCTTCGCATTCTTCGATGCGCTGCAGCAGACGTCACGCTACGAGCGTCAGACGCTTAGCGACGAGCCTGTATTGACGCAGCTTGTACCGTACCAACGCTGGTTCGGCTTCGCATTGCTTGGTTTTGGCGCGTATTACTTGCTCGACCGTGTAGCTGCGGAAGTGGCATCGAGATATTCCAACGAAATTTACACCCAATACTTGCAACTGAAATATATGATTCCGACGGCGGTCGTCGCTTTCGTTATGATTATCGTCGGCATGCGGCTTGTGTTTGGCGGTAAAACCTATTCCGAGGGGCGGCATGATACGATGGCACCGCCACCGCCGCCGCCGACTTTATCCAAGCAAGAGGAGGATATGCAATGAATGCGTTAGATACGTTGAACCGTCCCCTTCCCGATGGAGGGATTCGCACTTGGCGAGTAGGCTCCCTATCGATGGGTGTTACGCTAATGCTGATTGGTGCGGCGCTTGCCGCATCGCTTTGGCAGAACATTCAAGCCTATGAAATGCTGTTATGGGTTGCGCCGATCGTGTTCATCTTGCTTGGCTTGGAGCTGCTATTATATTTGAAGTTCTCCGGAAGCGATCGGGCCATCGTCAGATATGATTGGGTTAGCGTGTTCTTTGTAGGCCTTATTGGCACCGCAAGCCTCGGGCTTGCGCTGCTGATGTCTACCGGCCTATTCGATGAGCTGCAACGCGGCCTGCAAACGACGCAGCGATCGGTCTTCGTGGAGCCGCATTCGCTGCAAGTGCCGGATAACGTGAGTAAAGTCATCGTGCAATCGATTGGCGGGGTTGTGCTTGGAGAGTCGGATACGCGCGAGGCAAAGCTATTCGGACAGATTCGCTATTGGTCGGCTGAACCGATTAGCGAACCGGACAAAGAGCTGATGCAGACGACGGTTGTCGGCAATACGCTCTATATTATGGTCGGCACGCTTGATCGCAGAGACGGCGGTCTCGTTACCGATACATACGACTCGCAGCTCACGCTCGTCTTGCCGAAGGGACTAGAGGTTGAGCATCGGGGTTACTAGTTGGTAGAGAGGCTTGGTTCATAGCCGCATTCGATTTAAACCATTTATTCCCTTTCGGACGGCATGCAGCGCCGCTACAATGGAGGCAAGGGAAGCGTGCCGAACAGCATTCCGGGCTGTCCCGGCAAGGCTCCGCATCTGTCTGCAAAGGGGTAATAGGCAATGGCCAAAACAAAAAGAGGCAAGGCGCTCTGGAATGATCCTACGCGTGGACGCGGTACATGTCCGGCATGCAGCAGCACGAGAATCAAGCTGCTTTATTCGAGAACGACATCCGGCAATAAAGCGGTTAAAGTGTGCAAGAAATGCGCGAATGCACCGCAAGTGAAGATCGATGCCATTACGGTATAGCTTCGAATGAACTCGCATTCTCCCCAAGGAGTGCGAGTATTTTTTTTCCGAAGGTACGAAATATGGAATATTTACGATTCTTTTATCCTAAACTCATAATAGATTCATAGTGAAGCGTTATCATTTAGACATTGAGCTGATGGAGGGATGGATATGAATGCTTCTTACGTCAACGAATGGCTGGACGAATACAACGATTATATGCGTCTTTATGGAATGTTCGGCGACCAAGCGTATAGGGATAGAGCCAAAGCGGCGCTTGATCATCTCCAAATGAGAGTGAATCGGGAAAAGCAGCTTCAACGCTTCATGTATAAAATGATGAACAGCAAGACGCTCGCCAATTGATTGTGCTGAATGGAAAATAAGGGCTGCCGTGCACATAGGCAGCCCTTATTCGATTGTTCGTTAGGCCATATGAAAGAGATGCTTTTTGACCTTCTCCGCTTCTTCCGGCGTGCGATGGATATGGACAACCTCGTTGACATCGAATTTGTTGCCGTCCGGATCGTAGAACACGAAGTTAATGCCGCAGCTGCCCCGATCCTCTAGCTCCTCCGTACGTACGCCGTTTTTCTGCAGACGGTCGTACAGCTGCTCGATTTGTCTGACCTCGAACGTAAGTCTGAACATTTCATAACCTTTCTTATTAGGGAATTGGTTATCAATGACTCCATCGGTTTCCACCAAGTGAAGCCACTGCCCATCGGAAAGCTTAAGAATGACTTGGAATTCGGCCGGATTGTAAGGCACGGCATACGCCAGGCCGAAATTTCGTTGCCACCATTCGGCGGAGCGCAACGGGTCCTTGACCGGTACATAATTCGAGCATACACATTTTAATACATTAAGAGGTTGCTGATTCGACGCTTCAGACATCTCGATCATCCCTTCTATGGTCACTGTCTTGTCATTTAATAAACGAAACCTGGAATGAAATCCAAACAGCAGTTGTAAAAAAAGAGAAGAGGCTGCACATAAGTTCGCTTATGTGCAGCCTCTTTAATTGTGTCTATGCGCTGCTCTTAATGAGCAACCGTATTGTAAGTCATAATCCAGATCGAACCTGCGACGATCGTAAGCAGGATGACTAGGCCGAAGATGAGCGCCATCAGATTGAAGCGCGGCTTCTCTTCATCGCGGATATGCATGAAGAAGAAGAGCTGAACGGCGAATTGGAGCACCGCCATGATAAGGATAAGCAACGTTGTACCGGACTTGCTCAGCAAGTCGTTCATGACGACGACAAGCGGGATGATCGTAAGCACGATCGAGAGCAAGAAGCCGATGACGTAGGACTTCATCGTGCCGCCATGCTCATGCGAGCCGTGCTCGCCGTTGCCATGCTGCACATCGTGCGCGTTATGATTCGCCATCCTACATCACCCCCATCAAGTAAACGATTGTGAATACGAAGATCCATACGACGTCAAGGAAATGCCAGTACAAGCTGATAATGCCGACCTTGCGCTTCGTAACCGGCGTAATGCCGCGGCGTGACAGCTGCAGCATGAGCGCAACCATCCAGACGAGACCGACAGAAACGTGGAGTCCGTGCGTGCCGACAAGCGTGAAGAATGCCGACCAGTATGCGCTAGTTCCGATATTCGCTCCCTCATGAACGAGGTGAATGAACTCGGTAACCTCCAAGGCGATGAACGATGCGCCTAGAAGCGCTGTTATAGCGAGCCATAGAATAAGCCCGCGCTTGTTGCCCCGGTTCATCTCCAGCACGGCGATACCGCTCGTGAAGCTGCTCGTAAGCAGGATGAACGTCGAGATAATGATGCCGTTCAGCTCGATCAGCTCGCCCGGCGTAGGTCCTGCTGCCGTGTTGAAGCGCAGCACGACGAACGTCGCGAACAGAGTGCCGAACAAGATAACGTCTGTAATAAGAAACAGCCAGAAGCCGAACATTTTCATCGATTCTTGATCGTGATGGTCATGGCCGTGGTGCTCGTCATGGTGACCGCCGCCGCCATGGGCTCCCGCTGTTTTTGAAATCGCGTGTGCCATTATTTTGCCCCCCTTAGAGCAGCTTCCGTGCGCTCGATTTCATCGACAGGAATGTAATAGTCGGTGTCGTAGGTGAACGAACGGGCCAGCAAGCAGGCTACGATGCCGATGAAGCCCGGTATCGCCATCCAGAGCCAATCCCAGACAAGGCCGAAGCCCAATACGAACCAGCAGACGGACATAATGAACGGAATGCCCGTGTTTTTCGGCATATGAATCGGTTCAAGCGGTGCTAGCGCCGGTTCAGGCTCGCCAGCAGCGCGGCGCTGCTTCGTTTCCCACCAGTCATCCTGGCTTTGTACTTGCGGTATTCTTGCAAAGTTATAGAGCGGCGCAGGCGATGGAATCGACCATTCGAGCGTTCTGCCGTCCCAGTTGTCGCCATTGTCGACTTTCTTAAAGAATTTAATGCTGTGCGCGATTTGCCATACTTGGAACAGGAACGCGATACCCATTAAGAAACCGCCGACAGTAGAGATGACGTTAAGCGGCTGCCAGCCCATGTCGAAGTCGTACGTGTTGACGCGGCGCGTCATGCCCATGAGGCCAAGCGCGTATTGCGGCATGAAGCAGACATAGAAGCCGATGTTCCAGAACCAGAATGCCCATTTGCCGAGTCCCTCGTGAAGCTTGAACCCGAACATTTTCGGCCACCAATAGTATAGCCCCGCGAAGTAACCGAATACGACGCCGCCGATTAATACTTGGTGGAAGTGGGCGATCAGGAAGTAACTGTTGTGGAACTGGAAATCCGCTGGTGCTACGGACAGCAGAACCCCGGTCATGCCCCCGATAACGAAGCACGGAATGAATGCGACCGACCACATCATCGGCGTCGGGAAACTTAGCTTGCCTCGGTACATCGTGAACAGCCAGTTGAACACTTTGACCCCTGTCGGGATCGCGATCAGCATCGTCGTAACGGCGAAGAACGCATTGACGTTCGCGCCGGAGCCCATCGTGAAGAAGTGATGCGCCCATGTGAAGAACGAGAAGAAGCTGATCGACATAAGAGCGAATACCATCGACTTGTAGCCGAATAGCTTTTTCTTCGAGAACGCCGATACAACCTCGGAGAAAATACCGAATGCCGGCAAAATAACGATATATACTTCGGGATGTCCCCACATCCAGATGAGGTTGATGTACATCATCGGGTTGCCGCCGCCGTCGAGCGTGAAGAAATGCGCGCCGAGGTAACGGTCAATGAAGAGCAGGAACAGCGTAACGGTCAGAATCGGGAAAGCGAAAATAATCGTAATACACGAAGACAGGACGGACCAGACGAACATTGGCATTTTCATCAATGTCATGCCAGGCGCGCGCATCTTCAGAATCGTAACGATAAAGTTAATGCCTGTTGCCAGCGAGCCGATACCGGAGATTTGAATACCCCAGATATAGAAGTCTTGGCCGAGGCCGGGACTGCCTGACAGCTCGGATAGCGGCGGATAAGCGAGCCAGCCCGCATCCGGCGAACCGCCGATGATGAATGATACGTTGAATAGCATCGCCCCGAAGAAGAACATCCAGAAGCTTAGGGAGTTCAGGAACGGGAATGCGACGTCGCGCGCGCCGATCAAGAGCGGAACGACGATATTGAATAAGCCGAACATAAGCGGCATGGCCATGAACAAGATCATAATTACGCCATGCGTCGTGAAAATTTGGTTATAGTGCTCGGCCTCTAGAAATTCGAGCTGCGGCGCAGCGAGCTGAAGCCGCATGAGCAGCGCATCGACGCCGCCGCGGAACAGCATAAGGATGGAGGCAATGATATACATGATGCCGATTTTCTTATGATCGACGCTCGTTAGCCATTCGGTCCAGAGCCAGCGCCATTTTTTGAAAAAGGTGAGTACAAATACGATCGCCACGACCGACAGTCCTATCGATACTTGCGCCCCTAGAATAAGCGGGTCGCCCGTAACGAAAAACTCGGATGCGAACTCTTTTATTTTGTCCAACATGAGGGGACCTCCTACATTAATGTAATTGTGCTTAGGGGTTAATGCCCCTCATGGTTCATATGTTCATGATCCATATTTGTGCTGTCAGCTTCATCGTTCGCATCTTTTGCATCTTTTGCATCTTTTGCAGATGCGGTATCCGTCTCGCTGTCTTGTGCAGCAGCACCGTGATGATGACCGCCCGCGCTGCCTTCCTCTACGTACTGCGTAACAATCTTGTCGAACAAGCCTTCAGGGAAGCTGGAAAACAGCTGTGTCTCGGACGTGCTCGGCTCGGTCAGCTTCTCGAAGCCTTCCATTGTAAGCGCCGGAGCAGTGTTCTTCACTTCTTGCACCCAAGCGTTGTAATCCTCTTCGGTCGTCGCATCGACTTGGAAAGTCATTTGCGCAAAGTCTTTACCCGTAAAGTTGGCGCCGGTGCCGAAGTAGCTGCCTTGCTCGTCAGCTTGCAGGAACAAAGTCATTGCCATGCCTGACATGGAGTAGATTTGTCCGCCTAGCTGCGGAACCCAGAATGAGTTCATCGCCGTATCGGATGTAAGCTGGAAGCGTACCGGTACATCCTCAGGGATTTTCACGTAATTAATCGTTGCAATGTTCTCGTCCGGATATTTGAATAACCATTTCCAGTCGAGCGAAGTTACTTGAATCGTAATCGCTTCTTTCTCGGAAGCGATCGGCTTGGAAGGCTCCAGATCATGCGTATATTTCACGGTTACAGCGGCTAGCGCAATAATAATGACGATCGGAATGCTCCACCAGATGACCTCGAGCTTCGTGCTGTGCTCCCAATTCGGTCTATATTTAGCGGTACTGCCTTTCTTATCGCGATATCGCCATACAATAATCGCCGTTAAGATCAGCACGGGTACGATAATGACCGCACATAGTATGGTGGATAAATAGATGAGATCCTTCTGGGATTCCCCAATCGGTCCCTTCGGATCGAGTACAATGAACTGCTCGCCGCAGCCGGAGAGCGTGACGGCCATCAGCAACAAGAGTACAGGTGTCAGCATGCGAATAAACGGTCTCATAACGGTTCAACTCCTCAAAATGACTGCTTACGCTTAAGATAGCAGATATGAAGAACAAATACTCCATGGTTAACAATTACGTCAACAATTCGTCTTTTTTCCGTAATAGAAAGTTCACCTGTTAGACACCAGTTACTTTTAACCAGTATATTTGCGCTTTCAATTGGTTTTATAACGCAAAAGAGCCACTTCTTCGCAAGGAAGAAAGTGGCTCTCTGGCAAGCTCAACATAGGAAAGGGAGTTTCTCGCTCCGGTATTCTGGTTGTTAAGCTTCTAATTGTCGTTACTTATGGAGCTCAAACCTGAGGATCATGATGATCCTTCGTCGTCTGATCTTGATTGAGACGCGCATGAACGAGTCCGATTGCCGTACCGATGACATAAATATGAACGCTGCCGATTAGAAATCCGATGCCGACCATAAGTCCGACATTTTGATCGCTGAAGTGGCTAAGATTAACGAGGCAGAGCAGAAAGCCGATACCGAGAATACCCCAGGCAATGGCAGTCATTGCTTTGACAAGACGTTTGACATCTGATTTAGTCGGCTGCGCGTGGCTGATTGATGCAGTTTTCGTCGTCATATTCAACACTCCCGAGTCATTGTAAGTGCTTACTTGCTTTTACTATACCACAATATGTCTGCGTTGTTCAAAGAAATTTCACTTTTTCATCATATTTCCGTCAAAAATAAACGAAGATCAGGGGTTAGCGGACTTGTAATCGTCAAAATGAACATCTGCGCCTATCGAATAAACGCAAAATATGGCGGTTTTATGACTTTGCCGTCTATATGTTGTAGGAGCGGGAGTATCCTAATTAGTTTATGCCGATAGCGCATCGCGTATGCCGGCCCTGCATGAAAAAACCCCTGATCGTATTTCGATCAGGGGTTGGGCTAACTGTACTGCCCGCTGCAAGCTTGTTTAGCTTAATCTGTCCACCAACGTTTAAGGTCTTGCCACCACGAGTGGCGTTTCGCCGCTCCAGCGCCGTCGTCCTTGCCTGTGCCGCCTTCTTGTCCAGCGGATGCAGGAGCTCCGCACACTTCCGTCGGCTCCGTGCCGCTAATGAACGTCTCCAGTCTGCGTGTTGGACAAGTGTCGAGCGCCAGCTTGCCGCTCTCCGGTTCGATATAGACGTTCACGACGCCCGCCGGGATCGGGAAGATCTTCGGCGGTACAGTCGCTAGCGACTGCTCCGTGAACCGCGCAAAGATCGGCGCGGCTAGATGCGCCTCAGCTACCGACAAGGTGCGATCCTTGTCATAGCCGACCCATACCGCGGTCGCAAGCTCCGGCGTGTAGCCGACCAGCCATGCGTCGGCAGCCGTTGTTCCCGTCTTGCCGGCGACGGGACGCTTTATTATAGAAGAAACGCGGTAGCCGGTGCCGCCCTCGTCGAAAACACTCTCCATGAGGCTGGTCATTACGTAAGCCTCGGCAGGCGATATGGCTTGCTGGCTCTGTTGCTTCGCTTCATATATAAGGTTGCCCTTGCGATCTTCAATTTTGATGATCGCGACCGGCTCGGTATGGACGCCCGCATTCGCGAACGTACCGTAAGCGGAAGCCATCTCGAACGGACTGACGGGGAACGTTCCGAGCGCAAGGGAAGGCACGGGCTGCATGTTGCTCTTAATGCCAAGCTTCCTTACCGTATCGATAACCTTGTCGGCTCCGACGGTCATGATGGTGTTAACAGCGTAGATATTATCTGATCCTGCGAGTGCCCGCCGCATGTCGATGAACTCGTTCGCGTATTTGTCGTTATAGTTATGCGGCTTATACGTTTTGCGCCCTTCATCGAATGTGAAGATGGTCGGTTCGCTTTTGAAACGGGTCACCGGCGTCATATAACCGCTTTGCAACGCGGTCAAGTACAGGAACGGCTTGAACGATGAGCCGGGCTGACGGGTCTGCGCGAATACACGGTTGAACTGGTTCGTCTTATAATCACGTCCTCCGACCATCGCCTTAATATAGCCGTTGCGCGGATCGATAGCGATGAGCGCCGCTTGCTGCTCGGATTTGGATGGCATCGTCTTCTTGATCGCATCCTCGGCTGCTGCTTGCGCTTCTGGATCGAGCGTCGTATAGATCGTAATGCCGCCTTCGTTCAGCAGATGCTCGTCGATGCCAAGCTTATCGACCGCGACCGAACGGATATAGTCACGGAAGTACGGGGCGAATCCTTCGCTCTGCCCGGCTTCAAGCGACTGGAAGTTCAGTACTTCAGCATAGGCGCTGTCGGCCTGCTCCTTCGTAATCGCTCCGCCCTCCATCATCGCATGGAGAATGGCGTGCTGCCGATCCTTCGCGTTCTTCATATCGAGAAAAGGCGAATAGTATTTAGGTCCCTTCGGAATGCCGGCGAGCATGGCGCTTTCAGCTAGCGACAGCTCCGACGCATGCTTATCGAAATACATTTTGGAAGCTGCCTCAATGCCGTAGGAGCCGTGTCCGTAATAAATTTGGTTCAAGTACATGCCAAGAATCTCGTCCTTGGAATAGTTCATTTCGAGCTGCACCGTATACATGGCTTCCTTCATCTTGCGCTGCCACGTACGCTCATGCGTCAGATACAAGTTGCGCGCGAGCTGCTGCGTCAGCGTGCTGGCGCCTTGTCGTGCGGACATGCTCTGCACGTTGACCATGACGGCTCGCGCCATGCCCTTCACGTCGAAGCCGCTATGGTCATAGAAACGCCGGTCCTCAATGGCGAGCGTTGCTTCGATTACGTAATGCGAAATATCCTCGAGCTTAACGGAGCGTCGATTCTCTCCCGCGTGGAACGTATCGATCACGTTGCCGTTCAGATCGAGCATCTGCGACGTCTGACTGATGCTCGCAGCTGGCAGCGACTGCGTTCGCAAGAATATAAGAAGTCCGCCGGCGAGCGCGGCAAAGATGGCGAACAGGACGGCGGAACGCTTCAGCCATTTTTTCATATGGAGTATTTGAGGGAGAAATCTCTCGGCCAGTATCGGCATGGATGGCAAGCGGCGCGGCTTGACCGGTCGTTTGGAAGTCTTAGTCACGTAAGCGTACTCCCTTCAGCGAAAAGCTTCACTTTTCCTTAGTATGGAAAAACGAAGAGGTCGCTATTCATTAGGGGAACGTGGAAGGGGAATTAATTTGCGTGCATTATGGCAACGATAAGAAAAAATTCTATTGAAGTCAGTCATTTCGAAGATGAGCGACCGCGCCTCTATTGAAGTCACTCGAAGGTACGGGGATTTCGCGAAATGTTAAGCTGGCCGCATCACCCATAGAAATACTTGTAGCAAAGGGCAGTTTTTACTATAATACAGTGTGAACTATTGAAGGAAAGAAGGGATTCATCACGATGGAGTTGTGGTATACGGAAAAACAAACCGAAAGCTTCGGCATTACTGCTAAGATTACAAAAACGTACGTAACCGAACAAACGGACTTTCAACAGCTTGATATGATCGAAACCGAAGAGTTCGGCACGATGCTCGTACTTGACGGCATGGTCATGACGACGGTGAAGGACGAGTTCGTATATCACGAAATGGTCGCCCATCCTATCCTCTACACGCATCCGAATCCGGAGTATGTTCTTGTAGTTGGCGGCGGTGACGGCGGCGTTATCCGTGAGGTGATGAAGCACCCGCAAGTGAAAAAGGCCGTTCTCGTTGACATTGACGGCAAAGTTATCGAATACTCCAAAAAGTATTTGCCGACGATCGCAGGCGAGCTCGACAACCCGCGTGTCGAAGTGCTTGTGAACGACGGCTTCATGCATATTCACGATCACAAAAACACGTACGACGTTATTATGGTCGATTCCACTGAGCCTGTCGGCCCTGCTGCGAACTTGTTCACACGCGGCTTCTACCAAGGCATTTACGACGCGCTTAAGGAAGACGGTATTTTCGTTGCACAGACAGACAATCCTTGGTTCAAGGCAGACCTGATTCAAAGCGTGAACAAGGACGTGAAGGAAGTATTCCCGATCGTACGCGTATACGGCGCTAACATTCCGACTTACCCGAGCGGTCTGTGGACATTCACGATGGGCAGCAAGAAATATGATCCGCTTCAAGTGGATGAGGCGTCGATTCCAGAGATCGATACGAAATATTACACACCGCGCTTGCACAAAGCGGCATTCGTATTGCCGAAGTTTGTGGAAGACCTTATTAAGTAAGCGAACGGCTGTACGACTGCAGCTTAGAAAGGATTACACTCATGAAATTAGATCAAAAATATTCCGGCAACGTATTCATCTTGAGCTCGGAGGATTATGAAGCCTCCAAGGCGGTCATCTACGGCATGCCGATGGATTTCACGGTCAGCTTCCGTCCTGGCTCGCGCTTCGGTCCTCCGCGCATCCGCGAGGTGTCGATCGGCCTTGAGGAATATAGCCCGTATCTCGACCGCAGCTTGGAAGATATAACGTATTTCGATGCAGGCGACTTGCTGCTGCCATTCGGCAACGCGGCGCGCAGCCTTGAAGTGATCGGGGAATTCGTAAGCGGCGTGCTAGCTGACGATAAAATGCCGGTAGGACTTGGCGGCGAGCATCTTGTATCGTGGCCGATATTCCAAGAGGTATACAAGAAATATCCGGATCTGGCGATCATCCACTTCGATGCGCACGCCGATCTTCGCGAGTCGTACGAAGGCGAGCCTTTGTCCCACTCGACGCCGCTTCGCAAAGCGGCAACGCTTATGGGCGGCAATAACATTTATCAATTCGGCATCCGTTCCGGTTCCCGTGAAGAGTGGCAGTATGCTCGAGAGAACATCAACTTCCACCCGTTCGAGGTGCTTGAGCCGCTGAAGAAGGTGCTTCCTGAGCTGGCTGGCCGTCCGGTATACCTGACGATCGACATCGACGTGCTTGATCCGTCTGCTGCTCCTGGTACAGGTACGGCGGAAGCGGGCGGCATTACGTCGAAGGAATTGATCGAGGCGGTTCATGCAATCGCTCGTTCCGGTGTGAACGTCGTTGGTTGTGACCTTGTCGAGGTGGCACCCGCTTACGACCCTACGGAACAGACGCAGATCGTTGCGGCGAAAGTGATCCGCGAAATGCTGCTTGGCTTCATTAAATAACGAATGAATCATATATTTATTAAGAAGCTGCCATGGATTCTCGTATCCGTGAGCAGCTTCTTCTCGTTATTTCTCTTCTTTTGCCAACAGGAGAAGGACCGGTACGCTTCGATTAACGAGGCATGCCGGTCCTTTTTATTGATCATTTTATTAGAATTGGCCTCGATCGAACATGCGGCTGCGCGCATAAATGAAAGCGCCCTTCGCCAGCTTGCGGGCTTGCTCTTCGTCGCCGGCAAGCAACGCGTCGTAAATCGACTTGTTCAACTGATTGGCGGAATAGTGCTTAATATGCGGCGTCAGCTTGAAGTTAATGTAAGAAGCCATCGTAATTTTGTCCACGTACATATCCAGCTGCGACGTCATAGCGGTATTGTTGATGGACGATACGAGCGTCCGCATGAACAGCATAGAGTTGTTGATATAGGTATAATAATCACCCGCTTGCTCCGCCTCGAATTGACGGTTCAAATACTCCTTCAGCAATTCCATCGGAATATGATTTTCCCTTTCGCTTCGAACATCAATGGCATAGACGACGAGCGCCAAGATGGCCTCGTACATATCAAGCAATTCCTTGCCGCTTACTTCCTTCACCAGCACGCCTCGATTTTTAAGAGCGACGACGAACCCTTCCGATTCCAAGTGCGTTATGGCGTTGCGGACCGGTGTCCGGCTCATCTGCAACTCCTCGGCAAGCTCATTCTCTGACAACAGCGTGCCGGGCATGAGGTTGCCGCCGACGATTCTTTCTCTTAATTTCGTATAGGCCGTATTCACAAGCGATTGCGATGCCATGGCGCATATTCCTCTCGAATTCATAGTTCTCTAGAACGGATTAACATCATCTTAACAGTCCATCTTTCGTCTTCGCAACACGATTTCGAAATTAACAAAATCTCAAAATAGCGCAAACATTCCATTGACACTTTTCGAACATTGCATTGACATTCAACTTGTATCCTAGTTGTGTACCACAGTAGAGAAAGCGTGAGAGAAGATGCGAGGAATGCTAAAATAGCGCCCGCGACAAATTAGGAGGATGTACTGTGCTGAAGAAGATGGGATTACCGATTGCTCTAGTAATTACTGCGTTAATGGTGGTGCTTGCTGGGTGCGGACAGAACGCTAACAACAACTCTGCTGAAGTAAACGGCGGCAATGGTGGAAATGGCAGCAATAGTAGCAACAGCGAAGCGGAGACAGCGGTTGAAAGTGAATGGCCGGACGTGCTGCGAATCGGCAGTCTTCCAATGGAAGACGGTGAAGCTTCCCGTAACGCAGATCAATTCGCGAAGGATCTTGGCGAATATTTGAATATTAAAGTAGAAACGTTCGAGGGCGAAGATTACAACATGATGATCGAAGCGATGCGTTCCAAAAAAATCGACATCACGACGTACGGCCCTTTCGGATATATTATCGCGACTGAGAGAAGCGGAGCAAAGCTTCTCGCGGAAATGAGCAACGGACCAGGAACGGAAGGAACGAGCGTTATTATCGTGCCGAAAGACTCCCCCGCTCAATCGATCGCCGATTTGAAAGGCAAGAGCTTCTTGTTCGCCGACCCGGCGTCCACGACGGGCCATCTGTATCCGCGAGCTACGATTATGAAGGAATTGGGCATTACGAACGAAGAGGTCGACACGTTCTTTAGCAACGTATCGTTCTCCGGCGGCCATGATAAGTCGTTGCTTGCGATCGCTAATGGCGATGCCGACGGCGCTGCAACATGCAGCCAGTGCATCAAGATGATTGCTGACGCCGGATTAATTAAGGCAGAGGACGTGCGAGTTATTGGCGAATCCGAGCCAATTAAGGGCGGCGGCGCACTTTCATACCGCGGCGATCTCCCAACGGATCTTGTCGAAAAAATCCGTGAATTCGCACTCGGCTATGCCGAGAAAAATCCGGAGTACTTCAAAGCGCTGGGTGTAGCTGGCTTCTTCCCGGGTGAGGAATCGGATTTCGACGGCGTTCGCGAAGTAGCGAAGCTGCTGAATATGTCGCCGGAAGAGATGTTGAAGTAAGTAGAACGTAATAGCGCTAACAACAAGCGCGCGAATATAAATGAGTGATGAAGCGGAGGACAATGGAAATGACATTGCTGCAGGTTGAGAACTTGAAGAAGGTATATGCAGATGGAACGGCAGCGCTGAACGGTATTGACTTATCGGTGGAGGCAGGTGAATTCATCGTCGTCATCGGACCGAGCGGAGCGGGCAAGAGCACGCTGCTTCGCTGTTTGAACCAAATGGTCCAGCCGACGTCGGGCAAGGTGCTGTTCCAAGGAACGAACACGACCGGCGTAAGCGGAAGAAAGCTGCGCGAAATTCGTCGAAGCATGGGGATGATCTTCCAAGGCTTCAATCTTGTCGAGCGATTGTCTGTGCTCACCAACGTTCTTCACGGCAGACTCGGTTATATGAGCGCGTGGCGCGGTGCGTTTGGTCTGTTCACGAAGCCGGACGTAGCGGAAGCGACCCGTCTGCTACAGCGCATCGGGCTCGGCGAGCAGATCCATAAGCGCGCCGATGAGCTTAGCGGCGGACAGCAGCAGCGGGTAGGCATTGCCAGGGCGCTGGCGCAGAAGCCGCAGCTTATATTGGCAGATGAGCCTATAGCGAGTCTAGACCCGGCTTCATCGGAAATCGTAATGAACAGTCTTTATACGTTCTGCAAGGAGGACGGCATTGCTTGCTTGTGCAATCTGCATCAAGTCGATGTCGCCAAAAAGTATGCGACGCGCATTATCGGCATCTATAAAGGTACGAAGGTGTTCGACGGTACGCCTGAACAACTAACGGATGAGATGATCGACTTTATCTATAATCAGCATAACGATAAAGCAAGCGATATATCGGAAGCCGATGCTAGACTGGCTCGCGCCCTCAAGAAGGAGACGGCGTAATGATGAAGGCTGAACAGCTGCAGAGAGTACGCCGCGGCAAGCGGAATCAGCTTATTCTATTCCTTGCCTTTCTTGCGGCATTAACGGTATGGTCGGCAATCGGGACGAACTTTACGCCTAATGCGCTATGGAGCGGAATCGGCGACGGGGCGAGATTCCTGTTCGTCGATCTTATGCCGCCGAAGACGGCGGAGCTGCCGAGTCTGATCGGCCCGGCTCTGGACACGATATATATGAGTTTCGTCGCTATGGTTATTGGCGCGCTTATCGCCAGCGTGCTGTCTATTTTTGCCGCAGCTACGACATCGCCACATCCGGTGCTGCAAGTGGGCATGCGGGCAGCATCCGCAATGCTTCGCAACGTGCCGGTTATTATATGGACGATCCTGCTCGTTGCTTCCTTCGGGCTGGGCAAGCTAGTCGGAACGATGTCGCTTATTATCGTTTCTATCGGCATGCTTGTCCGCTGCTTCGCGGAATCGCTCGAGGAGATCGATATGGGTCAAGTGGAGGCTCTCCGCTCGACGGGAGCAAGCTACACGCAAGTCATTACGCAAGCGGTGCTGCCGCAATTTCTGCCAAGCCTTATTGGATGGTCGTTATTCAATCTGGAGATTAATGTTCGCGCATCGACTATTGTCGGCATGGTAGGCGGAGGCGGCCTTGGTTTCACGATACAGTCGGGACTAAAGCTATTCCAGTACAAGGAGGTCAGCATGGCGGTGCTGCTCGTGCTGGCGATTGTACTGGCAACTGAGTTTTTGACAAATCGGATTAGGGAGCGGATCATCTAATGGCTACAGCGGCACACACAGGGCAAGCGCCTAAGAACGGGACGCTGCGCGCAAACGGCGAGCGGCGTAGACGGAGCAATCCGCTCCGATGGTATGGATGGTTCGGTGCGGCGTTTTTCGTGTTCAGCCTTATCCAATTACAACTTGATTACAGCCGCATTCTGCCGGGTATTGCGAAGTTTACGAAGACGGCCGGGCTTATGTTCCCGCCGGATGCCTCTCAATGGAAGCATGTGTTGCTGGCGGCAGTGGAATCGATTCAAGTAGCCATTCTGGGAACGGTAATCGGCATCATCGTCGCGTTTTTCCTGGCATTTCTTGCAGCCGACAATATTGCTCCTAACCGTGCCCTCAGCTGGTTTATCCGCAGCTTTGCTTCGCTCCTTCGAGCGATTCCGACATTGATTTGGGCGCTTATCTTTATCGTCGCGGTCGGCATGGGTCCCTTGCCAGGCGTGCTTGCGATCATGGTGCATGCGATCGGCGGACTCATTAAAGTGTTCTCCCAATCGCTCGAGGAGGTCGATGAAGGCGTTATTGAAGCAATGCGCTCAACGGGCGCAAGCTGGCTGCAGATCGTGCTGCAAGGTGTTTTGCCATGCGCGTTGTCCGCGCTACTGGCGTGGTGCGTCATGCGCTTCGAGGGTGATCTTGCCGAATCTACAATATTAGGAGCCGTTGGCGCAGGCGGGATCGGCTTTGAGCTGACGCATGCGATGCGCAGCTACCATTTTGACGAAGCATTGTTCGTTGGATTAGTTATTTTCATGATGGTGTTCAGCGTTGAGCTGGTGTCCAACCGATTGAAGCTGAGGATGCGCAAGCGGGCTTAATGGGGCGATATTTTGTCGATTCCTAAGAGTTGGTAAATGAGAGTGACAATTCAGAATTTTTAAATTATTATATTGTTCGAAGAGATTATAGATTGTCCATCATGAGCTGCAGCATGGCTTTTGTATATAAAGAAGCTTCAAGGCTTGCGCCCGTCGCAGGCCTTTAGCGAATTATTGGACAAGGAGTGAAGGGAATGCAATTGTATCAATCGAAGTGGAAGCGAACGCTGTTCGCCGTCATTTCCTTCAGCCTGGTGTCGCTTCCTTATTCGGTAGCGGCCGAGGCGGATGGAGAAACGACGGTTCAACTGCGGATCATGGAGACGTCGGACATTCATGTCAATGTCATGAATTACGACTACTTCTCCGACAAGTCAACGGATGAGTACGGGCTTGCGAAGACGGCCACGCTCATCAAGCAGACTCGCCAAGAGTCGCCGAACAGCCTGCTGTTCGACAATGGCGACCTGATTCAAGGCAATCCGCTCGGCGATTACATCGCCACCATCGACCCTCTCCAGCAAGGAGAGACGCATCCCGTATACAAAGCGATGAATTTGCTTGATTACGATGCGGGCAATCTTGGCAACCACGAATTCAACTACGGCCTCGAATACTTGAACACTGCGCTTGCAGGCGCAGACTTCCCTTACGTGAACTCCAACATCTATGTCTACGACGGGGACGCCGACGAGACGAACGACAAGAACCTATTCACCCCTTATTTGCTGCTAGACAAAGAAGTGAAGGACAGCACTGGAGCGGCGCATACGCTTAAGGTTGGCGTCATCGGCTTCGTGCCGCCTCAAATTACGCAATGGGACAAAGCCCATCTCGAAGGCAAAGTGGTAGTGAAAGATATCGTAGCCACTGCGAACAAATATGTGCCGGAGATGAAGGCCAAGGGCGCGGATATCGTTATCGCCATTCCGCATTCGGGCTTTGAGGATATTCCGCAAACGCCGCTCATGGAAAACTCCGTTCTCTATTTGAGCAAGGTTAGCGGTATCGATGCCATTCTGTTCGGCCATGCGCACAAAGTATTTCCTGACAAGTCGTTCGAAGGGAAAACAGGCGTGGATCTAACGAAAGGCACGATTAACGGGGTAGCCGCCGTTGAGCCTGGCTTCTGGGGCAACAACCTTGGTATTATCGACCTGACGCTTCAGCAGAAGGATGGCAAGTGGGTCGTTGCCGATTCCAAGTCTTCCGTGAAGCCGATCTTCGATACGGTTAACAAAACGCCGCTTGTCGATGCCGATCCTGCGATCGTAGAAGCCGTGAAGGACGATCATCAGCATACGCTTGATTATATTCGCGGTCCGGTCGGTCAGACGACGGCTCCGATCAATAGCTGGTTCGCCCTCGTACAGGACGATCCATCGATTCAGATCGTAACGAACGCGCAGAAGTGGTACGTCGAGAAGCAGCTTCAAGGAACAGAATATGAAAATATCCCGGTACTGTCGGCAGGTGCGCCATTCAAGGCCGGAGGCCGCCAAGGACCTAACTATTACACGAACATCGACAAGGGCGATATCGCGATTAAGAACGTAGCGGACTTGTATCTGTACTCCAATACCGTTAATGCGGTACTCGTAATAGGTGCAGAAATCAAGGAATGGCTGGAATGGTCGGCTGGGCAATTCAATCAGATCGATCCGGCTAGCACGGCGAAGCAGGACTTGGTTAATTACGACTTCCCGACCTACAACTTCGATGTTATCGACGGCATTACTTATCAGATCGACGTAACGAAGCCCGCGAAATACGAGGCGAATGGCACGCTTAAAAATGAAGGGTCAAGCCGTATTGTCGGATTGCAATTCGAGGGCAAGCCGATCAAGGCGGATCAGAAGTTCGTCGTGGCATCGAACAACTACCGCGCTTCGTCGAGCAAGTTCGCTAATCCGGATGGCAAAAGGATCATTCTCGCTTCCCCGGACGAGAACCGCCAAGTCGTAATCGACTACATTCGCTCGAACAAAACGATCAACCCGTCCGCAGACGGCAACTGGTCGCTTGCACCGATTAATGACAAGGTCAACGTGACGTACAAGACTTCTCCGGATGCGAAGTCGATGGACGAAGCGCTCAAATGGCTCACGTACACGGCTACGACGGAAGACGGCTATGCCGAGTTCAAGCTCGACTTGAAAGCTGCGACAACATCTACGAAACCGGAACAACCTAAGCCAGAGCAGCCGAAGCCAGAACAACCGAAACCGGAGCAACCAAAGCCGGAAGCGCCTAAGCCTGCCCCGGACGTCACTTACATCGTGAAGAGCGGCGATACGCTTTACTGGATTGCGATCAAACACGGCACAACGTGGCAGAAGCTGGCGAGCTATAATAAACTGGCAAACCCGAATCTCATCTACCCAGGTCAGAAGATCAAGATTCCTGCCAAGTAACATTTAACGGTTGAATAGGACGTTTTCCGCTAATGATAGAGCGGGAAACGTCTTTTCTTATAACTGTCCATTTGACTGCGTAAAAGAGGCTGTCGATTAACTGTGACTAACCAATTGTTGTACGATATATCGTATAAAACAACCTTACGGATAGACCAAATGAAGGTTTTTGATCGAAAAATCGTACAAAATCATCGGCTGTGTAGATGGATTAACCACTTTTATATGATAAATCGTATAAGTTTGATAATTTACATCTTGTATAACTGCTCTTGTGTGAAAAATCATATAAATTGAGATCTTATCTAATTGGTTAACAATTAATCGACAGCCTCCAAAATCCACTCCACGTTCCAATTCAGCCGAAATCAACTTACCCACAGTTTCCCACATGTTGTGCACCGATTGTTGATAACTTTGTGGATAACTAAACCATTTACGGCTAGCTGGAGCTGCTTAACTATGGTACGTTTTATAAACTAGGTTAGAGAAGGATGGCGATGTAACGATGCGCATACATTCATTTCCCCCAGTCATCGACGGGCGCGCCCGCGTCCTCATCGCGGGTACAGCTCCGAGCGTGAAGTCGCTGGAGCATGGGCAATTTTATGGTCATCCGCAAAATTACTTTTGGCGGATTATATACGGTCTATTCGATGCGGGCGCTCCCGATTCGATCTATGAGAACMGGCTTCATTTTCTGCAGGAGCATAAGCTTGCCGTATGGGATGTGATCGAATCTTGCGTGCGGGAGGGCAGTCTCGATGTGAATATCAAGGAAGAAGTTCCTAACCGTTTCCCCGACCTGATCGCCGATTATCCTGAGCTTCGCTGTATTGGCTTCAACGGTACGAAGGCTTACGACACGTTTCGCAAATACTACGGAGGCCATGAGAGCTTCCGCGACGTGGCGCTCATTAAGCTGCATTCTTCCAGCCCTATACCAACGAAGCATATGCGAACACTCGAGGATCGGATTGAGGCATGGAGAGTAATTATGCCTTTTATAGCGGAATAAGATGGCCTCGGCGTTGAAATAAATAGTCTTCCTGTATATAGTAGTTACATACGATTAGACTGATATTAGGAGCAAGCACGGAAATGGGAGACAGCAGGAAAGTACGGATTACGCTGACGAGCACGCAGGACGGGAGCTCATTTAACCATAGCTATACCGGGGAATGGTTCCGCAAGGAGCGGTCGATCTACATCCGATATGCGGAAGCGGCAGATAACGACAATCCGGGTGCAGGCGAAGTGCGGACGCTTATTCGTTATCGTCCGGAGGAGCTGTCGATCGTGCGCCGCGGCGTTGTTGAATCCGAGCAGCTGTTCACGGCCGGACAACGGCGCACAGGCCGCTACCGCTCGGCTGCTATTACCTTCGAGCTGGAGACGGATACGTCGAAGCTGGGTCTTACAGGCGCCGGCGGGGCAGCGAATGTGGACGAGCACGGTTTGCCGACCGGGCTGCCATTCACGCTGGAGTGGGCATATGAGATGCGTGTAAATGAACAATCATCGGGTCGATTCGACATTCGACTCTATATACAGGAGGATACTTATTAATGAAAGCTAATGCGCTTGATCAAATGTATGAAAAGGTAAAAATCGCGATTGCCGATGCGGCGGTAGCGGCCGGCTTGGCAGCCAGAGAGGAAATGCCCGTATTCGTGCTTGAGGTGCCGAAGGACAAGTCCCACGGCGATCTGGCAACGAACGCGGCGATGCAGCTGACGAAGCTGGCGAAGAAGAATCCGCGCCAAATCGCTGAGGCGATTATCGCGCATCTCGATACGGAGAAGGCGTCGATTCAATCGGCGGAGATTGCGGGTCCCGGCTTTATTAACTTCCGTATAGAGAAAAGTTATTTATATTCGGTTATTAGCGAAGTGCTGGAAGCGGGAGATAACTACGGTCGCACATCAGATGGCGGAGGTCAGCGCGTACAGGTCGAATTCGTGAGCGCGAATCCGACAGGCAGCTTGCATCTCGGCCATGCCCGCGGAGCGGCGGTAGGCGATGCGCTCTGCAACGTGCTCGACTTTGCCGGTTATGAAGTGACGCGCGAGTACTACATTAACGATGCGGGCAAGCAAGTTGAGAACCTTGCCGTGTCGATTGAAGCGCGCTACCGTCAAGCGCTGGGCCAATCGGCGGAAATGCCGGAGGACGGCTATTACGGCGAAGATATTATCGGCTTCGCGAAGCTGCTGGCCCGGCAAGAGGGAGACCGTCTGCTATCGCTTCCGGACGAGGGACGATTCACGTTCTTCCGCAGCTTCGGGCTAGAGCGTGAGCTGGATAAGATTAAGCGCGACCTCGGACGCTTCCGCGTCGGCTTCGACGTCTGGTATAGCGAGACGTCGCTCTATGAGAGCGGGCAAGTAGAGCAGGGCCTAGCAGCTCTGAAGGCTTCCGGTCATGTCTATGAAGAGGAAGGCGCAACGTGGTTGTCCACGATGCCTTTCGGCGACGACAAAAACCGCGTTCTCGTCAAAAATGACGGTTCTTACACGTATTTGACGCCGGATATCGCTTACCACCGCAACAAGTATAGCCGCGGCTTCGATCGGATGATCAACATTTGGGGTGCCGATCACCATGGCTATATCCCGCGCGTGAAGGCAGCTATGGCTGCGCTCGGCAACGACCCGGCGAAGCTGACGGTATTGATTGCGCAGATGGTCAGCCTGTTCCAGAACGGCGAGAAGATGAAGATGTCGAAGCGTACCGGCAAAGCGGTAACGATGGAGGATTTGATGGACGAGGTTGGCGTCGATGCGATCCGTTACTTCTTCACGATGCGCAGCATGGACTCGCATCTTGATTTCGATATGGACCTGGCGATCTCGACTTCGAACGAGAATCCGGTGTTCTATGTGCAATATGCGCATGCCCGTATCTGCAGCATCTTCCGCCAAGCGGAGGAGCAAGGCGTTGCAAGCGGCGCTGTTGACACGAGCAAGCTGAACTTCGCGAAGCTGAGCGCCGAGTCGGAGTTCGATCTGCTGCGCAAGCTCGGCGAGCTGCCGCAAGAGATTACGGAAGCGGCTGCTCAGCATGCGCCGCACCGGTTGATTCGTTATGTGTACGAGCTGGCCTCGCAATTCCACAGCTATTACAAAGCGGAGCGGGTCATTACGGATGACGCGGAGCAGTCAGTTGCCCGTCTAGCGCTGCTTGGAGCCGTACGCACGGCTATTGCGAACGTGCTGCGCCTCGTCGGCGTATCCGCTCCAGAGCGGATGTAGTACCTCTTCTAACGTGAAAACAAGCCGCAGAGGCTAGGTCTTCTCTACGGCTTGCAATATACGCATCACATCGAGCTCGCCGATTGTTCGGCGGGCTTTGCTGCCTCTTAGGGGCTGTACGGAACGTTTGATAATTGCTTTGATATCGGTTGGCGAGAGGCCGGGCTTCAGCGCAAGCAGTAAAGCTATAGCTCCGCTGACATGCGAGGTAGCCATCGAGGTGCCGCTCATTTCGTTGTATTTGCCCTTCAGCCAGGTGGATACGATCTTTTCGCCGGGCGCATAAACGTCGATGTAGGCACCGCGGTTACTGAAGGGAGCGATGCGGCGCATCTTGTTCGTGGCGCCGACCGCAATGGTCTGGGGATAGCGGGCGGGGTAATCGACCGAACGCCGCTTGCCGTCGTTGCCGGATGAGGCAACGATAATGACGCCCGCGTTGTGCGCGTTTATTACCGCGTTAAGCAATGCCTTGCTTCTTGTTTTCATACCGAAGCTCATATTGATAACATCCATGCGGTTTCGGACGCACCAATCGATGCCGAGTATAATATCTGATACGAATGCGCTCCCATTGTGATCGAATGCTTTGACGGGAGAGATAAGGGCGCGCGGCGCAACGCCAATCATGCCTTGAAGCTGGTTGGCTGCGGCAATCGTGCCAGCGATATGTGTCCCATGTCCGTTGTCGTCATGAGGCAGCAAGCTGCGGTTCAGCAGATTAATGCCGCGAGACAACGATTGCCTCAGGTCGGGATGGTTGAAGTCGATGCCAGTATCGATGACGCCGACCTTTACCTTATGGCCTGTCGTTGCTCCCCATGCTTGCGGAGCTTTTATTTGTTGAACACCCCAGGGTATTCCTTTCTCAATGGAAATCGACTTTTGAGCTGGAGCGGCGTGAACGCTTATTTTGCAGTCTTTCTCAATCCAGACCCGCCCTGAGAATTGCTCGAGCGTCTCCCCGGCTGGCAGCATGCAGGAGAGGCTGCGTATAATAGACATTTGTTTTACCTGCTTTAGCGGCGATTCCGCTGGAACATCGGATAACTGCTGCAGGAAGCGTCGGTAGTCGCTCACATGGTGGAAGCGAACAATGCGCTTCGTTGCGGTGGGATCTGCGCAAGCCATCGTGTCTTGCAACGAGCGGATAAATGCGGCGGTGTCCAAATTTGGCTTCCCTCCCGACGGACGATGCTGAGGTATTGTATGAGCAATCGCACCCGTCGGCGTGAGCAACTTGCCCTTTTTATCATAAATAGGCGAGAAACCGTGTCAAATTCCGTCGCTGGACATAGTATGAACTAGGAGTTCTCAGGGGCTCTTACGTCACCGTTATGCATCAGGCATTTGGTGTCGGACGGATACAGTCAGAGCGGAGGGAGTAATCCCTTCGCTTTTTGCATGAACGTCCAAGCTGTGAGTTGTCTTACGCCCATGTGGAGGTCCCGCCGGATGGTGTCAGGAGCCGCTTCGCTATGCCGCTTGCTTTTTTGGACGAAATAGGTTTTACTATACTGTGATAAGCGAGCAATGAATGTGTACATAAATAGATTGGCAAGAAAGGATGTGTCCATATGAGCAGCAGCAATTTTACGTTAAAGCTGGATCCTGAACGTATGAAGGAAATGCCTATGGTCGATTTGGCGTTCGAAGTTCTGAAAGCAGCGAATACGCCTTACTATTACCGTGATCTCATGATGGAGATCGCTAAAATACGCGGTCTTTCCGCGGAAGGTATTAACCAATTCATCGCCCAAGTGTACACGGAGATCAATATTGACGGCCGTTTCGCTTGCGTAGGCAGCAATATGTGGGGACTGAAGCGCTGGTATCCGGTTGAGCGTTCCGAGGATCCGGTAGGCAATGCGAAGCGTACGCGTATTATTAATGACGACGACGATGATGATGACGATCTGTTCGCTGACGAGGAAGAAGATACTTACGCAGCGGAAGAAGAAGATTACGATGTATACGACGAGGACCGCGAAGACTTCGAAGAGGCGGAAGCCGAAGAGGAAGTTGACGAGGAAGTCGTTATCGATGACGAAGAGATTGACGAGGAAGAAGTCGAAGGAGAGCTGGAAGCAGACTCCGAAGACGACGCCGAAGAGRAAGACGAAGAATTTGAAGACGAGGACGACAAGTAAACTGGTCTTAGAATTCCATGCGAAACGTCAGATGTTGCCGCTTATGGCCAGCAACATCTGTTTACGCTTGACAGCGCCTATAACGGCGGAGTAAACTATTGCATGGGCTTAAGATTCGGTTAACAAATAACGCATATTTATATGCCAATTGGAAAAAGTGCCCCGTGGCTACGGGTGTCACTTTTTTTGTTTGTGAGGGATGCGTCGGCAGGATATATTCCCACAAACTGGATGGACAAGCGGAAGGTATCCGCATCCATGTTTATCGAGTAAATGGGCAAACCTAAACATTAACCATAGGAGCTTGGAGGGTAACATCACAGTGACCAAATATATATTTGTAACCGGCGGCGTAGTATCGTCCCTGGGCAAAGGCATTACCGCAGCGTCGCTCGGTCGTTTGCTGAAGAACAGGGGTCTGAAAGTAACGATTCAAAAGTTCGACCCGTACATTAACGTAGACCCGGGAACGATGAGTCCCTATCAGCATGGCGAAGTGTTCGTCACCGACGACGGCGCAGAAACGGACCTCGACCTTGGGCATTATGAGCGCTTTATAGACATCAACCTGTCGAAGAACAACAACGTAACGACAGGAAAAATTTATTCCAACGTAATTACCAAAGAGCGTCGCGGCGACTACCTCGGCGGCACGGTTCAAGTTATTCCGCATATTACGAACGAAATTAAGGACCGCGTATTCCGCGCAGGCAAAGAAGCGGGTTCGGACGTCGTAATTACAGAAATCGGCGGTACGGTCGGCGATATCGAGAGCTTGCCTTTCCTTGAAGCGATTCGTCAGATTAAGAGCGACATCGGCCGCGACAACGTGATGTATATCCACGTTACGCTTATTCCATATATTAAAGCTGCAGGCGAAGTGAAAACGAAGCCGACCCAGCATAGCGTGAAAGAGCTGCGCAGCATCGGCATTCAGCCGAATGTCATCGTATGCCGTACGGAATATCCGCTTGCTGAGGACTTGAAACGCAAGATCGGTTTGTTCTGCGACATCGATGCGAATGCAGTCGTAGAATGTCTCGATGCATCTACACTATATGAAGTTCCATTAATGCTTCGTGAGCAAGGTCTTGACGATATCGTCGTCAACCACCTGAAGCTGACAACGAACCAACCGGACATGACGGAATGGGAAAGCCTTGTTAAGCGCGTGAAATCGCTTGAGAAGACGACTGAAATCGCCATTGTCGGTAAATACGTTGCACTTCATGACGCTTACCTCAGTATCGTGGAATCGCTTGGCCACGCAGGTATTGATGCGAACTCCGAAATCAAGCTTCGTTGGGTCAATGCGGAAGAGCTTACGGATCAGAGCGTAGCGGACAAGCTGCAAGGCGTTCACGGCATTCTTGTGCCTGGCGGCTTCGGCGATCGCGGCATCGAGGGCAAAATTTCGGCTATCCGCTATGCCCGTGAGAACAACGTTCCGTTCTTCGGTATTTGCCTTGGCATGCAGGTTGCTGTTATCGAATACGCGCGAAATGTCGTTGGACTTGCTAGCGCGAACAGCTCTGAGATTAATCCATCGACACCGTATCCGGTTATCGATCTGCTTCCGGATCAGAAGGATATTGAAGATATGGGCGGCACGATGCGCCTTGGTCTGTACCCTTGCAAAATCGTACCAGGCTCGCTTGCAGAAGAAGCTTACAACGATGAGCTGGTATACGAGCGTCACCGTCACCGGTATGAATTCAACAATGAATACCGCGAGCGTATTGAGTCGGCAGGATTGCGCATTTCCGGCACTTCGCCAGACGGCCGTCTCGTTGAGATGGTAGAGATGCCTGATCACCCTTGGTTCTTGGCTGTTCAGTTCCACCCGGAATTCACGTCCAGACCGAACCGTCCGCAACCGCTGTTCCGTGGATTCGTACACGCAGCGCTTAAATATTCCGAGCAATAAAGTTGCTTCGACCTTGCCGTACCTATGACGGCAAGGTCGATTTTTCGTTTATTATTGGGTTTATGTAATCGTTGCCTACCCAATGCTGCATCATTTACCACCATCCTACAAGTTTTTCAGTGTAAGAGAAGGATTATTTACCCACCTCAGCGAATATATTAGCGATTATGGAAGAGTTGGCCAATTATTGGGCTGAGCTCAGTTGCGGGGGGAATTAGCGTTGGAGAAGAAGAAGGTATTGATCGTCGATGATCAGAACGGCATCCGAATATTGCTGATGGAAGTATTCAGCAGCGAAGGCTACGATACGTTTCAGGCGTCTAACGGCAAGCTGGCTTTAGAAATCGTCAAGCGAGATGCTCCCGACCTCGTATTGCTGGACATGAAGATCCCTGGCATGGATGGACTGGAAATTTTGAAGCATGTGAAGACGATTAATCGCGATATTAAAGTTATTATGATGACGGCCTACGGCGAGCTCGACATGATTAAGGAAGCGACCGATCTCGGTGCCTTAATGCATTTTACGAAGCCGTTCGACATCGACGAGATGCGGATTGCGGTTAATGCAGAGCTGCAAGGCGGCAGCTCTTCGAGTCGATTCGCTATCGGGTCATAAATCGTTTTTACGAACGGCATCGTCGCTTGTTAGCGGCGATGCCGTTTTTTTAAGATTTCTAATCATGTGTAGGATTCTGCCGTTCTGATTGGGATGTAGCCTCTACTAATACGCTTGCGCGCTTCCTTCACCCTCACCGGAAGGAGTTTTATTCACTATTCCGAAACGCATTATGGTATAATGGCTCAGAATGACGTTTGGCAGCGCGTATAGAGAGTTTGCTTACCGCGCGAATGGTCGCTGGAATATCATATCCAAGCTGTTAAGACGACAGCCAAGCGTAAAATTAGGAGCATAGGACAACATTCCGCCTTATTGAGTTCGGCGGTTTTCCTTTGTTCTCTTCCAATCCACGGGAGGATTAATATATTGATGGAGAAATTGATGATACGCGGTGGACAGCCGCTGCGGGGCACCGTACAGATTAGCGGGGCGAAGAACAGCGCCGTTGCGCTGGTGCCGGCATCTATACTAGCAGAGTCTGAAGTTGTACTTGATAATTTGCCGCTTATTAGCGACGTTGCTGTATACAGTGAAATATTGCAAGAGCTTGGAGCAGTCGTATCGCGGGATAATGATATGATGCGGATTGACCCTACCCATCTGAAGGCCAAGCCGATGCCCAATGGCAAGGTGAAGCTGCTTCGTGCTTCCTACTATTTGATGGGCGCAATGCTTGGCCGTTTCGGCGAAGCGACGATCGGTTTGCCGGGAGGCTGCAACTTCGAGCCAAGGCCAATCGATCAGCATATTAAAGGCTTCGAGGCGCTTGGCGCCACGGTTACGAACGAACAAGGGTCTATCCACATTTCGGCCAAGGAGCTGCGCGGCGCGAAGATTTATTTGGACGTTGCAAGCGTTGGCGCGACGATTAACATTATGCTGGCGGCCTCACGGGCCAAAGGATTAACCGTCATCGAGAATGCAGCCAAAGAGCCTGAGATTATTGACGTAGCTACTCTCCTGAGCGCTATGGGTGCGAAGATCAAGGGTGCAGGAACAGAAACGATTCGGATTGAAGGGGTCGAGAGCCTGCACGGCTGCCGTCATTCCATCATTCCCGATCGAATCCAAGCCGGTACGTATATGATTGCCGCTGCTGCAACGCGCGGCGATGTCTTGATTGACAACGTCATTCCTAAGCATCTCGAAGCGATGACTGCAAAGCTTGAAGAGATGGGTGTCGAGGTGCATGAGATGGATGAATCGATCCGCATTGTTGGATCGCATGAGTACTCACCCATTGATGTAAAGGCGCTTGTCTACCCGGGCTTTCCTACCGATTTGCAATCGCCGATGACGACGCTGCTAACGCAAGCCAAAGGGGTTAGCATTCTTACGGATACCGTATATGGCACACGCTTTAAGCATGTTCCTGAGCTCTCTCGTATGGGCGCGAATATACGGGTCGAAGGACGATCGGCCGTTATAGAAGGCGGCAGATTGAATGCTGCGAAAGTGAAGGCTGCCGATTTGCGTGCAGGAGCTGCGCTTGTTGTAGCGGCATTGACAGTCGAGGATGGTATTACGGAAATCTCCGGAGTGGAGTACATTGATCGAGGTTATGACAATCTAGTCGAAAATCTAAGACGTTTAGGCGCAGATGTATGGCGTGAGCAAGATACTTCAGTAGAAGACTAACTAGCAGAAGCAGGGGCGCTGTGGAATAGACGGCGTCCGATTCGGCAATGATGGATAATCAAGCAATTATAATGAAAACTGAATAGAGTGGTGAGAACATGACGGACCTTCAGATCGCGGATCTGGAAGAGATGAAGCTGACCGAATTGTACAAACTAGCGAAGCAATATCAGATCGCTTATTATGGTCAGTTGAAGAAGAAAGAACTAATTTTTGCAATATTGCGAGCGCAAGCGGAAAAAAGCGGACTTATGTTTATGGAAGGCGTATTAGACGTTTTATCGGAGGGTTTTGGATTCCTGCGTCCTATTAATTACTTGCCGAGTAAAGAGGATATTTATATTTCTGCTTCCCAAATTCGTAGATTCGACCTTCGTAACGGCGATCTCGTATCCGGCAAATGCCGTCCTCCTAAAGAAAACGAACGTTACTTCGGTCTGCTGCAGGTAAATGCCGTTAACGGTGAGAACCCTGAAACTGCAGCCGAACGCCTGCATTTCCCTGCCCTTACTCCTCTCTATCCCGATAAGAAGCTTGTGCTAGAGACAGCGCAATCCAAGCTGTCTACGAGAATGATGGATTTGCTTGCACCGGTTGGACTTGGTCAGCGCGGACTTATCGTAGCGCCGCCGAAGACAGGTAAGACACTGTTATTGAAGGAAATTGCGCATAGCATTACGGAGAATCGTCCCGATATCGAGCTGTTCGTACTCTTGATTGACGAACGCCCGGAAGAAGTAACGGATATGCAGCGTTCTGTGAAGGGCGAGGTTGTTGCGTCGACTTTCGACGAGCTGCCTGAGAATCATATCAAAGTGGCGGAGCTTGTGCTTGAGCGCGCACTGCGACTTGTCGAGCACAAGAAGGACGTCGTTATTTTGATGGATAGTATTACACGTCTGGCTAGAGCTTACAACCTTGTTATTCCTCCATCGGGCCGCACGCTGAGTGGCGGTATCGATCCTGCTGCATTCCATCGTCCAAAACGTTTCTTCGGATCTGCGCGCAATATCGAAGAGGGCGGAAGCCTTACCATATTGGCTACTGCGTTGATTGAGACGGGTTCGCGTATGGATGATATCATTTATGAAGAATTTAAAGGTACGGGCAATATGGAGCTTCATCTCGACCGTAAGCTGTCGGAACGCCGTATTTTCCCTGCTCTCGATATTCGCAGATCGGGCACGCGCCGCGAGGAAATGCTGCTCACGAAGGAAGAGCTTGAGAAAGTATGGTCGATTCGCCGCAATATGAACGATTCGCTTGAATTTGTGGACAACTTCTTGAAGAAGCTGGCCGATAGCAAGAACAATGAGCAGTTCCTCATGTCGCTGGATACATCCGCGGATGCGAAACCGGAACGCCCAAGCATAAAAAGCGGCAGTACGTCGACTACCGGCCGGCGCCCAGCGCCAAGAACCACGACGCACGGATCGTAAGGCCGCAGGAAGGAGAACATCATGAATCTCGTATATGCGGATGAACATGGAAATGTATTCGACCATCCCGATTATATCGGGCTTGGCCGCAGCGGCGATATGATCGTCGAAATTATGGAAGAAGAGCTCATTCCGCTCCCTAATGGAGCGACGCTTGTAAGTCTTCCTTTCACGAAGCCGATCGGACTGAACCCAAGCAATGGCCAGATGCAGGTACTGCCTGACGGTGCGCAAGCAGTTGGCGCCTTGCTGCCGCAAGGTTTCACAAGACTTTGCTTGCCCGGCTACGTGAAGGCCGACAAGAATGAGAAGCTGCCGTTATTCGGCTATACCGCAGTCGTGTGGAAGGACGATCAGTTCTACGTAACGGCTGAACAATGCGACGATCCGGAGAGATGGGATCCGCTTAATTGCGATCGCGATGAGCTCGGTATTCAAGTCGATCGAATTTTGACCAAATATCCGGAAAATCGGTTGTATAAGCATCTGTCTAATTGCGCTCTCGGTTACGAATGCCTGACGTCCTCCAACACGTTCCTCGGACGCTGGGAAGGCGCTGTTCCAGTATCGTATTCCTGCAACGCCGGATGCTTTGGCTGTATATCCGAGCAACCGGACGACAGCGGCTTCGTTGCTCCTCAGACGCGGATGAACTTCAAGCCGACCGTCGACGAAGTAGTTGAGGTTATGCTGGAGCATCTGCGTACACCGGACGCGATCATTAGCTTCGGTCAGGGCTGCGAGGGCGAGCCGTCCACGCAAGCACGCATCATTGTTGAAGCGATGAACCGTGTGCGCAGCCAGACGTCGAATGGTTATATCAACATTAATACGAATGCCGGGTTAACCGACTTCATGCGCGCAATAGTTGATGCAGGCCTTGATCTGATGCGGGTCAGCACGATCAGCGCGCTGGACGAGCATTACAATGCTTATTACAAGCCGCGCGGCTACACGCTTCAGAACGTGGAGAAGTCGCTTAAGTACGCGACTGACAAAGGGGTATATACTTCCATTAACTACTTGATCTTCCCTGGCGTAACGGATCGCGAGGAAGAGATCGAAGCGATGATCGGTTTCGCGAAGCGCACAGGCCTTAAGCTTATTCAAATGCGCAATCTGAATATCGACCCTGAGAGCTATCTGTCGATTATTCCGAAGGCGCAGGGCGAGATTTATGGCATGAAGCAAATGTTGGAAATCTTCCGCGAGGAACTGCCGGATGTCGTCATCGGATCGTATACGCACATACCGCCAACGGCACTTCGTCGTTAACATTAAGGGATAGCCTTCCGTCTCGGGACGGAATTGACTTCCAAATCTCGCAATATCAACCGATTGCGCTTATTGCAACTGAAAATTGGTTCGTGCTATAATCCTAGTTGTGTGATTATACTCTGGGCTCGCATGTAGCTCAGGGCGGAAAGAGGTGAACGAGATGAAACCAGCTATTCATCCGACATACCACGTCGTTACAGCAACTTGCGCTTGCGGCAACACTTTCGAGACAGGATCGATCAAATCGACCCTTCGCGTTGAGGTTTGCTCCGCATGCCACCCGTTCTTCACGGGTAAGCAGAAGTTCCTGGATGCCGGCGGTCGCGTCGACCGTTTCAAGAAGAAATACGGCATTTAATTGTCCGAATCATTCGGCCAATATTTGGCAGAATACAAGAGCCTCCCTCAGCCATCCTATGGTTAAAGGGAGGTTTTTTGATTGCAAAATAATAACGGGGCTCTTCATAACCGGATACGCACAGCCTTAGTAACAACAGGAGTTATTGCCGTAATGGCTTTGAGCGCAACGGGCTGCGGCAACCAAACCTCCGACCATATGAAGACGTACGGCCATGATGGATATATGGGCTACTCTAACAGTAACCCGAACATGCCGAATCGATTCGGCACGCTGAATTACAATGTAGACGGCAACTTGATCAAGCAAGTGCTGAAACCGATAGACGGCATTGAGCAGACGCAAATTATTTTCAACGGCACCACGGTGCATGTGAATCTGCACGTTAATGATAAGCTGTCGGACGCAGACGTAGCTAAGGTCCGTGAGAAGGCGCAGTCAGTCGTCCAATACAATATGCCTAGATATAACGTGCATGTCGAGGCGAAGCGGTAGTCGATTGCCAGTTCCTGCAGAGGTTGTCCATAAATTAACGGACAACGTCGGTTGCGCTTTAGTACGGAATCGGCTATACTTATTTTTGCCGTGCTAGACGGGGAGGTAGCGGTGCCCTGTAACTCGCAATCCGCTGTAGCGAGGTTGAATTCCTGCTCGAGGTTATGTCGATATGGGGTTTGGCACTTGCGAGCAGTGTTGACAGTCGGGTCCTCCGCAATGAACGCTTATGAACCCGGTCAGGTCCGGAAGGAAGCAGCCGTAAGTAAGTTAGTTCATGTGCCGGGGGAGTGCCTGACTCGAGCTGTAGTGCAAGGATGCCGCCTGGGTCGCATCTATCGAAGGCAGGTGCACGGTACAACGAACTATCATGCATGCAATAGCCAACTTTACAAATAACATCTTCGATCGAAGCCCGATCTCAAGTCGGCGCACGCGGCCGCAGATGTTTTTTTGGTTATCGGGTTATCGCTATTATTCTAGTAGATTGATAAAGCACTACAGCTTCTGCTTCTTGGTCTAGAGATAGCCCTTTGCTGTGCGTTCATGTATAATAGAGGCATTGGGATTAGAGCTAAGATAAACCATTTATATGCAATCCGAAAGGAAAGGTCTGTGTGTCACATATCGCATTATATCGTGCCTGGCGTCCGCAGACGTTTCAGGACATGGTCGGACAACGGCATATTATTCAGACACTACAGAATGCGATCAAGGAGCAGCGCGTATCGCACGCTTATTTGTTCAACGGCCCGCGGGGGACAGGAAAGACGACTGCCGCGAAGGTGTTGGCGAAAGCGGTTAACTGCGAGCGAGGTCCTGCCATTGAGCCCTGCAACGAGTGCGATGCTTGCCTTGGAATAACAGCTGGACATATTATGGATGTCGTCGAGATTGACGCAGCATCCAACCGAGGAATCGATGAGATTAGGGATATACGCGACAAGGTGCGATATGCGCCATCGGATGTCCGTTACAAAGTTTATATTATAGATGAAGTACACATGCTTACTACGGAAGCGTTCAATGCGCTGCTTAAGACGCTGGAGGAACCTCCGGGCCATGTGATTTTTATATTGGCGACGACTGAGCCCCATAAGCTGCCGGCAACGATTATATCGCGATGCCAACGATTCGATTTCCGGCAAGTATCGCTTGAAGAACAGACGGAACGATTGCTGCAAATTTGCCGTGAAGAAGGCATACAGGCGGAAGACGACGCCATTTCGTATATCGCTCGCTTATCGGAGGGCGGTATGCGTGACGCGATCAGCTTGCTGGAACAGGTATCGGCGTTTGGCGATTCCCATATTACGCTGTCTGCAGCTGTTGATGTGACAGGCGGTATGGCAGCAGATCAATTCTACGAGCTGGCCGATGCCGTCAAAGATCGGAACGTAGCGAGAATCATGCCGCTTGTAGAAAGTCTGATGCAAGCAGGCAAGAGTGCGGATAAGTGCTTAGAGAACTTGATTTACTATTTCCGCGATTTGCTCGTCCTTAAGCTCGCGCCGCAGGGCGGAGCTGTAACGGAGAGAGTGGTCGATACAGAAAGATTCCGATTGATGGCCGATGCTTATACCTCTCAGAGGCTGTTCGCCATGATTGATACGCTTAACAAATATCAGGTCGAGCTTAAGCATGCATCACAGCCTCAGACATTATTTGAGGTTGCGCTCATGAAGCTATGTACGCTTGATGAGGGATTGGGAGCTGGCGGTGAAGGACAGTCGCAGCAAGGTGCTGCTTCTGGCTCCGCTGCGCCATCTGCGGAAGTGAATCGATTGCGTCAGCAGGTTGAGGCGCTGGAGCGCAAGCTGGAGCAAGCGCTTCAGAACGGCATCGCTGCATCTGGAGCTGGCGGAGACGCTGGAGGACGACAAGCAGCGCCGGCAGCCCGAAGCGGTGGGGGCGGCTCGCGAGGCGGAGGCTTTGGCGGTAGCTCGGGCGGTATTGTCCGTTCAGCCGTTAAGCTGGATCGTTACTTGGCGGCTGCGGGCAACGATGACTTTAATCAAGTTCGCATGAAATGGAGCGCCGTGCTCCAGCGTGTGAAGGAGACTAAGATCACGGTGCATGCTTGGTTGACCGATGGCGAACCAGTTGCCGTCGCGGATGACACGCTCCTTATTGCATTCAAGAATACGATGCATAGGGAGACAACCGAGAAGCAAGCGCACCGGGATATCATCGAGCAAATACTGCGTGAATTAATGGGCAAGCCGCTTCAATTCGTTACGTGTATGATGAAGGAGTGGCAAGCAGCCGCTGCTGATGGGGGAGCCTCGAAGCAGGGCGAGACGCTTCAGCTCGAACCCGAGCAAGGCGATGGTCCTGCTGCAGGAGCGCAACGCCCGGAGTGGGTTGAAGAAGCAGTAAGGTTGTTTGGCGAGGATTTGGTCGTTGTGAAAGAGAATACTTAATTAAACTTAATTCTAATGATGAGGTGATTTGGAATGAACAATATGAACCAAATGATGAAGCAAGTAAAGAAAATGCAAGATCAAATGATGAAGGCGCAAGAAGAACTGGAAACAAAGACGCTTGAGGGAACTGCTGGCGGCGGCGTTGTAACGGTTGTTGCAAATGGCCACAAGAAAATTTTGAGCATTACGATCAAGCCTGAAGCCGTAGATCCGGAAGATGTAGAAATGCTGCAAGATCTTGTATTGACGGCAGTTAACGATGTACTAAGTAAAGTCGACGAGCTTGCGAACAAAGATATGGGCAAATTTACTGGCGGTATGAAAATCCCAGGTTTGTTCTAGGAGTTCTAGGAAGCGGGTAGTCGCACCTAGCTTTTGACGCTTGAAAGGAGCTGTAGCATCTTTGTTTTACCCTGAACCGATAGCGAAATTAATTGATGCTTTTACCCGTTTGCCGGGAATYGGTCCTAAGACAGCCGCCCGTCTTGCGTTTCATGTGCTCCGAATGAAGGAAGACGATGTCATTGATTTTGCGAAGGCGCTTGTGAGTGTGAAGCGTAATTTGTTCTACTGCTCGGTCTGCTGCAACATTACAGATACCGATCCGTGCAAAATATGCCAAGACAAGTCTCGCGATCAATCCGTCATATGTGTTGTCCAGGATTCCAAAGATCTTGTTGCAATCGAGAGAATGAAGGATTACCAAGGGCAATATCATGTGCTGCAAGGTGCGATATCGCCAATGGAGGGTATCGGTCCTGAAGAGATCAAGATTGCCGAGCTTCTCAGAAGACTGAGCGATGAACAGGTGCAAGAGCTGATTTTGGCCACGAACCCGAATATTGAGGGCGAAGCGACAGCGATGTATTTATCGCGGCTCGTTAAGCCGTTCGGCATCAAAGTTACACGTATTGCTCACGGTTTGCCGGTCGGCGGGGATCTTGAGTATGCAGATGAAGTAACATTATCCAAAGCCATTGAGGGTCGGCGAGAGCTAAGCTAGATGGCTGCAATAGAGACTGCTTCGAGGAATGATTTCCTTGAGGCAGTCTTTTTTTGTTCTAATTCGGCATACAAGCCTAATACAAATAGGGAGAGCGTAGATGATGCGATAGGACAAGCGGGAGGGGATCGTGATGGCAGCAGAACGACCGGTGACAATTGTAAGCGACTTGGAATGGATAGAAAAGCTGCGTAAGGAAATAGCAGAAGCGCATCGAGATTGGGAAAATGCGAATCGCTTCTTCGAGTATGCTTCAGGCGAGGATCAGGTGGATTATGCGATCTATGCGATCATTTCAGCTGAGAAGAGATACGAAATGCTTCTTCGACTTGCAAAAAGGACATGTAAACATTGGCCGCAATGGGGAGGATTGATGAAATGAAAACAATTTGGTTAGCCATGTTCGTTGTATCATCGTTATTGCTTATCATGGTATTGCTGCGCAATCGACTGTCATGGGGGTGGTTGCGAGGCTTTGGCCTGCACCTGGTACTTGCGGCAGCATTGCTATACGTGCTTAATGCAACTGAGGTTATACCGGGGCTGCACGTTCCGCTTAATCCGATAACGATTGGGACGGTCGTCGCGCTGGGCGTGCCCGGAGTAGCTTTAATCGTTGGGTTGCAATGGGTGGTCGTATAAGCTCTGCATAAAGTTTAGGCAAAAGGTTGACGCCGTCTGTCGATCTATGCTACATTATATCTCGCGCCTAGAACAGTAGTAATGAAGGCCAAGAAAACTTTTTAAAAAAAGTGCTTGCATTAAACTGGGCGAATGTGATATATTATAAAAGTCGCCGCTGAGACAAAGCGCCGACACGAAAGAAAAGATTGTTCTTTGAAAACTGAACAACGAGCGAAACTGCCAGTTAAGAAGCTTCGGCTTCTGACTAAAGCAATAAAAAAGTTTTTGAGCAAGTCAAACACCTTTATGGAGAGTTTGATCCTGGCTCAGGACGAACGCTGGCGGCGTGCCTAATACATGCAAGTCGAGCGGAGTTATTCCTTCGGGGATRACTT